>NZ_CAWUDL010000042.1:0-58595 GCF_963920945.1 Anabaena sp. CCY 9402-a | reverse complement strand
CACGCGCTTTCTATTATTGCAGGCACGCCACCAATAATATTTTACTAGAGTGAAGGAATAGACCAATTAGAACAAATTCCCCAACAAACACTAGCAGCAAAGACAGCACGAACTAAACTGAACGCCTACAAACGTGATTTTGAGAACGCACGTATCGGTAACTTCATCACAGCCGCCCAAGAATTTGACCTAGCAGCCGAACAAGCCAAGCCAACTCAGCCAAAAGCTGCATCGGAATTATGGCAACAGGCTATTAACCGCATTAATCAAGTTCCTTTAGAAAATCCCCGCTATGTAGAAGCCCAAAAATTATTAGTCAGCTACCAAAGCAAAATCCAGGGTATCGTTGACCCCCGCAGCAGTAAATTAATTGAGGGTGCAAAACAATTTGCCCTTGCAGCCGCTAAATCTGCCCAAAATCCACCCCATACAGATACTCAATGGAAACAAATTACTAAATTGTGGTCAACAGCTATTGAGCAGTTGCAAACAATTCGGGTAGAAGAACCTGGTTATTTAGAAGCCCAGAAGTTATTAGCGACCTATCAAACTAATTTAGGCATTATCGAGACTCGACTGCAAGCTGAGATAGAGTCACAATCATCGCTGAAACAGGCTAATAATGAAATCCAGAGATTGATTGCTGCTCCTCCCTCCGACCAACAGCAGTTTCAATCGCAAATCCAGGGGATTATCAACCAGCTAAGTACCGTGAAGTCCGGGACAACAGCCTACGCAGAAGCACAAACACTCATATCACAAGCCAAGAAACGACTTCAGCCGTAGGGAGCAAAAACAAATATTTGCTTGATAATAAAAATATGCTATGATGATAAATCGTGTGGTAAGGACGTATAGCTCAGTTGGTTAGAGCGCTACGTTGACATCGTAGAGGTCACTGGTTCGAATCCAGTTACGTCCATTATAACCTGTTGTACAGATGCATCAATTATCTGTCTATGTTGCTATTTGAACTTTAATCGTATCTATGGCATAGATATGATTAAAGCGCAGATTATTAAATTTCCGTAAACCTATGACAATTCAACTCACAGTTCCCAACATGGCTTGTTCTGTTTGTGCAGGCAAGATTACTAATGCAGTCAAAACAGTTGATGCTGAGGCGATCGTCCAGGCAGACCCTCAGACTAAGCTGGTTAATGTAGAGTCACAAGCATCAGCAACTGCTATCAAGGATGCTCTAGCTGCGGCTGGCTATCCCGCCAACTAATTTTTTCGACGACATATTTACGCCAAATTTGAGAATCCCGATTTCTGCAAGGAATCGGGACAATACGGTTTAGTTAACCTTATGGGTGGGTAGAAACGTTACAGTGCAACGTCTCTACAGGCGTTATTATTTTGGCAAATTATCTTATCCGAACCGTATTGGGAATTGAGATTCTTGATTATTAGAAAATATTTATACCACCCCAATAATTAGGGTTTGTCTTACACCTGAATATACTTCTCTAGTCTGATAATCTAGAGACTGTCACCTTTTCTTTCTTTTTCAGCAAACCTTAATTACTATCAGTCAGTAAAATAACTGGCATAGTAAGCGCATAACTATACTGTAATCGCATGAAGATTTAAGTATCTCTACTAAACCCCCTGCGGCTTATGTCATCGCCCTTTGAGCATCCGCCTAAAATTGAATTAAAAATATCTTCCAACCATCCTGAGTTATTGGCAGGGTTGGATATATGGTTGCGCTTGGGTTTAATATCCGATATCCAAGTTAGACAAGTATGTCGAGAATTTCTTTCCTGTCGAGTGGAGTTACAACCCCAGGTTGAGCCTGAACTACAGCTAGTAGCTGCATCCCCTAGGAGATTAGAACAGCCATTAATTGCCTATCTACCTGAAGAACCCAAAAAACCAGCAAAACCCAATTTTGCTAACCAAATGTTGCAGTCTTTGGGGGCAGAATTAAGCGTCCGTTGGCTGCTGTTTTTGGGTGTATTTTTAGTAGTCTTATCTTCTGGGGTGTTGGCGGCGAGTCAGTGGGAGCGATTCCCAGCTTCGGGACAGTATGGAGTGTTATTTGCTTATACTTTGACTTTTTGGGGTTTAAGTTTTTGGGCTGGTAAACAAAATAACTTGAGATTAACGGCTCAGACATTGTTGATTGTCACCCTGTTGTTAGTGCCGATTAACTTTTGGGCAATGGATAGCTTCGGGTTGTGGCGTAATCCCTTCGACTGGTTGACAGTGGCGATCGCATCTCCAATTCTAACCATAATTACGGTTATTTTATGTAAAAATCGCACACTCATCACCAATGCACCCAGAGGCAAGTTACCTCTATTCAATATTTTGGGATTGACTTATCTGCATTGGGGTTGGCAATTACCCTTATTTCCCCTGACGGCGATTTATGTGGCAATGGTAGGTACGACTATCCTGACGCTGTATCAACATCGCCGCCAGCCACCTACACCACCAGAGGCACAACCACCGGGATTAGGGATTAATTTATATGCGTCTGTAATTATTTATGCTTTATTACTCTTACTAGGACGAGGAATATTTGTTGCTAGGGTTGATGTTACTCAATTAGGTTTAGCTATTGGGATTTGTGGTTGGTTAGGAACTTGGTTGGCACAGCAGGGAAGTAAGAGCGCAGGGACGCAGGGGAGCGAGGGAGCGAGGGAAAATAATGCTCCTGTATTGCAAGCGGATGTGATTTGGGAAAGACTGGGCGGGATTTTGCTATTTTTGGGGTGGTTGGTAGCAGTATTTAATTATCCAGCCCAAGCTATAGCTGTGAGTGGCTTGGCTTTGTGGGCGGTGACAGTCCGGTTGCACAGATATAATTTACAGATTGATTTATTATTATTCTTTGTCATTGGCTTGCAGGCGATTTGGTTGGGTTGGCGGCTAGTTCCCTCAAGTTTACAGCAATTGGCTATCAGCGTGGGAACGCAACTCACCCAATCGCAAAATGAACCTTGGGCTTTATTGAGTGTGGTGTTATTTCCCTACCTAGTGTTCATGGTGGTGGTGACGGAGATTTTACACCAAGCCCGTAAGCGAGAAACAGCACAATTTGGCGAATTTATCACTTTGTTATTTGGGGCTTGTTTAACTGCGATCGCTACTGTTAATCCTACCTTGCGATCGCTCAATTTTCTCTGTTCTACCATCACTCTGGCAGTCGTCAGCAAACGGCGTTCTCCTCTCCCTCTTCCCTTGGTGTACCTGACGCACACAATGGGAGTGCTGACATTTTGTTCGGGGATTAATTGGCTATTACCAAATCTAGCTTTCCATCTGTGGGCAAGTATTTTATTAGTCCTGATGCTAGCAGAGTGGGGATTTAGCCTTGGTGATAGGGGGTTAGGTCAAAATGAACTATGGCGGCGTAGTGCATGGCACATGGGATTTGCACTTGCAGCCGTGAGTTTCTTGTTGCTGTGGACAAACGCGGAATCAGCTTGGACAGGAGTCATTAACAGCCAAGACTATTGGGGAGTAATTTGGTTAACTACACCCATCGCACTCACAGTTTTAGCTAGTCGGACAACTCAACGCCTGACTACAAATAGTTTCTTGGGTGTTCTGACGGTGTGTGCGGCGCAGTTACTCACCTTACCCCTTCCAGGAATGCGATTAATTGGTTTAGGTGTGGGTACTGGTGTGATGTATGCCAACACCCGCTATTTATTCAGCCAACAATGTGCCGGTGTCACCATTGGCTTTGGTTTAAGTTTCATCACGGCGTTGCTGTGGGAAGGTATCCCTGGTTTAGCACGCCTAGCCATACCGGGGTGGTTTGTTGTCGGTGCGATCGCTACTTTCAGCTTATGGTTACTAAGAACAATACTATTACGACAAAATGATGAATTAGCGGGGATGTATGCAGCCGCTAGTGATAAATGGGCGATCGCACTATGCACTGTAGAGTTATTCTTGATGACCCTACATTCTTCCTTAGTGTATCAGGGTTCTGTCACCCCCGGATTTTGGTACTTAATCGCCACAACCATCACTTTAGGCGCAATTATTTATCGTAGTTGGCAACAACCCACAAACTGGGCATTTTATGGCATCGGCTGGAGTGTAGAGTTATTAGTTGCCGAAGTGTTGGGCTTTGGGGAGCATTCAATTATTCGTATTGCGATCGCTAACATTGCCTTGGGTTTATTCTCGCAGATTTTGGGCGAATGGTGGCGGCGCAGATTTCAATTAACTCGACTACCCAGCAGCTTCCACGTTTTACCCTTGATTTATGGTGCATTTAGTGTACTGCTGCGGGTGAATGTCTTTACAAATTGGTCGGGGTTGGCTTCTTTGGGTGTAGCATTAATCTTTATTGGGGTAGGACGACGCACTCGCGACTTAAAACCCTTGCTGTATTTGGGGATTATTGGCATTTCTATCTCTGCCTATGAACTCCTCTTCTACCAAATGTTACAAGCCTCTGGCGGTGGTTTAGGGGACGGCTTAATTGCAATGGCTGCCCTGGGTACGACTATCATGTCAGTCTACCGTGTCCTCACCCCTTGGCTAACAACATGGTTACGCCTCACCCCCCAAGAAATCAAAGGTATTGCCCATCTACACTGGGTTTGGAGTAGCGGCTTACTCATGATGGCAATTGTCCTACCTATTCAAGTTAACCGTATGGTGGGATTAGGAACAGGGGCATTTTTGATTTCCTATGCCATCTTGCAAGGTAAACAATCTGCTAACGAAAATGACACCCTAGTCTTTGGACGCATCACCACAGCAGACTTTTGGGTGTACCTGGGGTTCTTATTAATAGCTGGGATGAGGGTTTATTGGCGAGAAACCGCCGTAGGGCAGTTTATTACCGGGGCGTTAGTACCTTGGAATGGTGCGATCGCCTGCGTATTTGCTTACTTCTTATACATCCTACCTTGGCAGCGTTGGGGCTGGTCTAAACAACCTTGGCAACTAGCCGCTTACATCGTCCCCCTAGTGATTCTGGCGGAAACTAGACTAGAAGTTTACCCAATTACCTTGGTAATAGCGGCTGCATACTATGTTTTTCTAGCCAAGTTAGGGGAAAATATTCGGTTCACATATATTAGTGTGGTCTTGATAGATTGGGCGTTGTTTTTGTGGTTCGATAGCTTACGCCTGGATTCCTTATCGTATGTGACAGTCATTGGTTTATCACTGCTGTATCTTGCCCAAGTAGACCCCCCAATGCAACAGCCAGAAAATAAACTACCCCGTCACACTTTAAGATTAATCAGCAGTGGTATAATTTGCGGCTGGGCAATTGTATTTTATCAAAACACCCCCTTGATACCGGGAGGATTTGCCCTGATTACTATTTTTGCCGGGTTAGCCTTACGTGTGCGGGCATTTCTTTACGTTGGCACAACCGCCTTTTTCATTACTAGCATTTACCAATTAGTGATATTTAGTTTGCGCTACCCCTTCCTCAAATGGGTAGTTGGGTTACTAGTGGGTGTTGCTCTAATTTCCATCGCCGCTAACTTTGAAACCCACCGCACTAAAATCACTTCATTGCTACGTAATACCAATAACGAATTTGAGGAGTGGCAATAATATTGTGTCAAGTTGCAAGTTCGTAGTAAGGACTTTAGTCCTGATTTTTTTAAGTGCTTACTACAAACTTTTAAAACTAAGTTAATTCATTAATATCAGAACCTTTTAAAAAAATATGTTTACCAACATCCGCCGAATATTCAACCGATTTTCTAATAAATCAAGAAAAATCAACAATGAACCTTTGAATAGGGTAAGTTTGATTGTGATTATCTTGATTGATATTTTTATCTTAATCAACGTTTTTACAGGACTGGATGATATTAGTAGATGGCATCTCAGCCCCACACAAGCTTATCCCTGTTATTCCGAATGGCAAAGTTACAGCAAACAAACTACTAAAGATAAAAACTATGAAATTGTCAGGCTATCATTGCAATTTGATAGTAACAATACACCTAGCCGCGCAGAAATATATCAACAAGCTGAAGCAGGTCATCTAGGAAAAGTTTCATCCACTTGTTTACAGTATGCAGAATACCAAGATAAGATTAATAACTCCAAAAATCAGCAAACCATAAAAACCATTGATCAGAAACAAGTACAAATTAGTAATTTTCAACAATCTAATAATCAGATTCGCGCTCAGTATGACTCTACACTCTTAGAAAAGATTGCCGGACAACCTCGTGGGCAATCCATTAATCAAGTCAGTGCCGCAAAAGCTAAACAAGAGTTAGATCAAAATAATCTCAAAATTTCCCAACGAAAACAAGAAATTTCGCTGCTAAAGAATGAACTAATCAATCAACCTGAAAGTGTTAGTTTTCTAGGCTTTCTTCAGAAAGAGAATGAATTGATCAAAGTTGAGCAAGGCTATAAGCAAGCATCATTTTGGTATCCAAGTATCCAATTGGCTTTTCAGTCTTTGTTTCTATTACCACTAATTTTTGTTGCCTTATTAGTACATCAATTTTCCCAGCGTAAAAGATATGGACTCATCTCGCTGATGAGTTGGCATTTGTTGGTGATCTTTTTTATTCCCTTAATCCTGAAAACTTTTGAATTTCTGCAATTTGGCATAATTTCTCAAGTTATATTTGAGTTTATTAGTGCAGTTCTGGGTAGATTACTTTTCCTCATCAGCTATGTTTATATCTTGTTAATTCCCTTGATTGGTTTTGGCATCATCAAGTTTTTTCAAAAAATTATCCTTAACCCTAAACTTCAGGCTGTTAGCAGAGTTCAAAAATCACGCTGTGTCAAATGTGCGAAAAAAATTCAGCAGAATGATGCCTATTGTCCCCACTGTGGTTATTATCAATATGTTGAATGTCAAAACTGCCATAATCTGACTTACAAACATTTACCACACTGTAAACATTGCGGCAGTGTCCAAGATTCCAGTAATTAGCTGTAGTTCCCTTTAGCTGAAGTTCGGTACAGACTCCCCACACCCCAACATGAAACGCCCAATTTTATATGTAGCCATCACCAACCACGGCTTTGGTCATGCTACCCGTACTGCATCTGTAGCCGCAACAATTCAAAAGTTATATCCAGAAGTCCTGTTAATTATGGTGACTACTGCGCCTCGGTGGTTGCTGGAGTGTTACATAGAGGGTGATTTTATCCATCGTCCCCGCGCTTTTGATTTGGGAGTGGTGCAAGCGGATAGCTTAAATATGGATAAAAACGCCACCTTGGCGAAGTTACTAGATATTAAAAAGCGGCAAAATTCGTTAATTGCTTCCGAAGTAAATTTCATTCGCCAAAATCGTGTGCAGTTGATATTGGCAGATATTCCTTTCCTCGCGCCTCTATTTGCTCAAAAAGCAGGTATACCTTGTTGGATGATGAGTAATTTCGGCTGGGATTTGATCTACCGTGACTGGGGTGGGGAATTTGTGGCTATTGCTGATTGGATTAGTGAGTCTTATGGAGAGTGCGATCGCTTATTTCGTTTACCCTTTCACGAACCCATGCAAGCTTTCCCCAATATTACAGATGTCGGTTTAACTGGTGGTACTCCCCGTTACACGGCTGAGGAAATCCGTGCTGTTTGGGGTATCACCGCACCTCAAGACAAAACTATCTTGTTAACCTTCGGTGGTTTGGGTTTACAACAAATTCCCTACGACAACCTCCGCCATTTCCCCGACTGGCAATTTATTGTCTTTGATCAGACTGCCCCATATTTACCCAATTTAATCAAAATTAATGACCGAAAATTCCGCCCCGTCGATTTTATGCCCATTTGCGGACGGGTTGTTTCTAAGCCTGGCTACGGCACATTTTCCGAGGCTACCCTATTCGATGTCCCTCTTGTCACCATTCCCCGTGATGATTTTGCGGAAGCAGCTTTTCTTTTAGAAGGACTGGTAAATTACAACTTGCATCAAATTGTCACACCCGACGAGTTCTTTCAAGGTGACTGGGACTTCCTCAATCAACCACTCCAACCACCAAAACAATCACAGCCACTAGCTAAAGATGGAAATCAGGCGATCGCCCAAGCTATGATTAATTACTTCCAGTCGATAAAAATGTAAAAACTCCGCGTACCTTTGCGCTTACCTTTGAGTACCTTTGCGTTTTCAACATCAACTTATGACTCACTACCAAAAACTCCTAAGAATTACTACTAACGGCAAATCATTCCTTAACATCACCTCAAAAATCGCAGCAACAGTTGCCGAATCAGGAATAGAAACTGGACTTTGCACGCTATTTTTACGCCATACTTCCGCCAGTTTAGTCATTCAAGAAAACGCCGATCCAGATGTACTAGTTGATTTAGCCAACTTCATGGCGAAACTTGTACCAGAATCAGGACAGTATATTCATAATGCGGAAGGTGCTGATGATATGCCGGCACATATCCGCACATCACTGACTCACACTTCTGAACATATCCCCATTAATCGCGGTCATTTAGTTTTAGGAACTTGGCAAGGAATCTATATTTGGGAACATCGCCAGCGCAGTCATGCGCGAGAGTTAGTTATCCACATTTCGGGATAATGACGCTTTCTTCATCAAATGAGGTATGTTATAGCCAGAGAGGAGTTTTTAAGAGGGATTGAAAAGTGCTTTGGATTTACGAAATTCGCGTACTACTTCTTTAATATCTTGGAGTTCTCCTTCTACTAAATAATTAAGTTTTCGCATTTCATCGGCGGATATTTTCCCTGTTAGTTGATTAATCGCTTTTTTGACTTGGGGGTATTTTTTTAAGGTTTCTTGCCTGACAATTGGTGTGGCTTCGTAAGGGGGAAAGTATTGTTGATCATCTTTGAGAACGAATAAACCCAAGCGAGCAATTTGTCCATCTGTGGAATTCCCTGCTACCATATCCACTTGTTTTTGAATTAATGCTCTATAGATTAAACCCAAGTCCATAATTCGCGGTGGTTTGGTAAATTTTAAATTATAGGTTTTAGCTAACCCTGGAAACCCATCTTCTCTTTCTAGAAATTCGTAGCCAAAACCGCCGCGCCATTGGGGTGTATATTGAGCTGCTTCGGATAGGGTTTGAATGTTGTAGCGTTTGGCATCTTCTCCCCTAATCATGATGGCAAAAGTATTTTCAAACCCCAAACTAGGCATTACTTCTAGCTGGAATTTTTGAGCGTAGGCTTGTTTTAATTTTTCATAAACTACTTTGGGGTCGTTAATTACTGCTTGTTTTAAAATACCAGTAAATGCTGTACCTGTATATTCAATATAAGCGTCAATTTTACCCGCAGTAATTGCTTGATGGCAGACAAAAGAACCGCCCAAGCGAGGACGGCGAACTACTTTCAAATCTGTGGTGTCTTCAATTTGTTGAGCTAAAATTTCGCCTAAAATATCTTGTTCTGTAAAATCTTTAGATGCTACAATAATATCGCCGCTACTACTTATTGGGTTGGTATTGCAACTGGCGATCGCCATCACTAATGCAAAGCTTAATAAGAGAACTATCAAAAATCTTTTCATAACACATGGTGGCGCAAAATTATTAACTTTTCACCTTTAATTTCTTCTCTAGCCATCCAATCAATAAATCAGCCACTAGTGCTATTACCGCCGCCGGCACTGCCCCAGCTAAAATTAATTGATTATTTACTACTGAAATTCCTCGAAAAATAAATACGCCCAAGCCTCCAGCACCAATTGCGGCGGCAATAGTTGCAATGCCAATACTAATAACTGTCGCTACTCGCACCCCCGCCAAAATCACCCCCATTCCTAAGGGAATTTCTACCTGTAATAACAATTGTCTGTCTGTCATCCCCATCCCTCGTCCAGCTTCCCGAATTGCTGGGTCTACTCCTGTTATACCTGTATAAGTATTACGAATTATTGGTAGTAAGGAATATAAAGTTAAGGCAACAATTGCAGGAACAACACCAATTCCACCAATGATAGGGACAGGAATCAATAAGCCAAATAATGCCAAACTGGGAATCGTTTGGAGAATGTTAGCAACACCTAAAATTGGTTGTCGCAGTTGGGTTTGACGGGTGATTAAAATTCCTAAAGGAATACCGATAATGATGGCAATGCTAATGGCAACACCCACTAAAAATAAATGTTCCAGGGTGTGTTGCAAGATTTCAGGAGCATACTTAAACAGGAAGAAATCTTTCATAAGTTGTCTTGCAGTGAACGCAGACATTGCAGGAATGCCAGACTTTCAGGATGTTGCGATCGCATAAATTCATCCTTTGTCCCTAATACTACCAATTCTCCCCCATACATTAACCCAATGCGCGATGCCAAAACAAAGGCTTCTTGAATATCGTGGGTGACAAAAACCACTGTCTTGCCTAATTCCTGTTGCAACCGCCGAAATTCTTGTTGTAATTCTAAGCGGGTAATGGGATCGAGTGCGCCAAAGGGTTCATCCATTAATAATACAGGTGGATCTGCTGCTAACGCCCTGGCTACACCGACTCTTTGCTTTTGTCCCCCTGATAGTTCGTGGGGATAACGCCTAGCGAATTGTGTCGGTTCTAAGCCTACCAACTGCAATAATTCGTATACTCGTGTTTTGATTTGTTTAGGTTGCCAACCTTCCAAACTAGGGACTAAACCCACATTACGTTCTACTGTAAAGTGGGGAAACAAACCAGTCTCTTGAATGACATAACCAATCTTACGCCGGAGTTTAATTTCATCCCACTGGGTTGTCGGCACACCATCAAATAAAACCTCCCCTTGAGTGGGTGTAAACAGACGATTAATTAATTTCATAGTGGTAGTTTTACCGCTACCACTACGTCCGAGTAATACTAACGCTTCCCCCCGATGAATAACGAAATTGAGCCGCGACACCAAAGGACGATGGTTGCGGCTAAAGGTAACATCACAGAATTCAATAGCGGCTGAGTTATTTTGTGGCATTACATTAATTCGTAATTAGATTAATCATGACAAATTATGCTGCCTCTTCGCCTCAAACTTTACCATTCTGTGTTCCTTCTGAAAAATAGAATTAACTACTTGCCAATAACACTTTCGTCACCGACTCTCCCACCTTCTTTAATTGGTGTGTCATTTGGAACAACAACAAACCTAAAATACCTGTGTGTCCCATAATTGCGAAGAAAGTTGTCATTGCTGATGCACCGCTTGGTGGGTACAAAGCAACAAGAGGTGCAGCTACAGAAAATAGCCATAAAAAAGTTTGGTTTTGGGGATAGGAAAACAATATGGCTAAAGCGACTACGGGTAAGATGATCACAGCACCCAAAACACCGTTAGTCCAAAATAGCCTCTGTCCATTTTTCATCAATAAAAGTAGCTGGGTTAAGGCTGCATAGATGACGGCTAAAGTACCAGCAAAAATTAGAGCGATTAGAGTGTTGAATTTGTCAGTTCCACCGCTCGAAGAGATGAGAGTAAATAAACTCAAGCCACTAATAGCGATTATGGCATTAATGGCGATCGCCACTACACCCGGACTTTTTTCACCCCAAATTAAATCTTGCATTAACTTACGCTTACCTCCCTGTGGAGAAGCCATGTGACGATAACGCGCCCAATCTTGTAAGGTATGACGATGGGGAGTCAGTGCGGCGATTAAATACAAGAACAAAAACAAATTCAGAAATATCAGGGTAGCCATATTTTCTGTTAATGCAGAAGAATAACTTCCCTCACCAAAAACTAATTTTGGCCAATTTGCACAGCCGATGGTGATAATTGTAAATGCGATAGTGAGTAAATAACTCTGCTGTTTAGTCAGCATGGTAGCATTGCGATCGCGGAAGCAACGTTGCAATGATTGCCAGATAAAATAACTCCCCAGTAAGTGAATCAATACAGCAAAACCAATGATTATTGCCCAACTATTGCCTAATGGTAGAGCAAACCACTGGAAATTAGATAAATCTGAGTAACTAATAAAATAGTATGGGTTAATCAGCTTTAAGACTGCAATGGGGTAATCAAATGATGTTTCATCTCTGAGTCCTTGCTGAGTTAAGAGTAGAAATCCTAAAACGGAACTACTTCCTAACCAAGCTTGAAAGCCACCTAGCCAAGAACCAACTAAGCTAAATAACAGTGCGCCACTGAAGTAAAGCAGGCTAGTAGTAATCACAATTGCATAGAAGCTGAAAATGAAGCTCAAAGAAATTTCAGCATTTAAACCTAACCACAAATGCACAGGAATCGCTATACATATTCCCAAATATACAAGTATGGGAACTCCTAGCATTTTACCGAAGAGAATGCTTTGTGGTGATTGGGGACTCAAGCGAATAAAATTCAGCGTATCACGTCTTTCTTCAGCAGATAAATCGTGGATAAGTAGATAACTACCCGCCACGATAATTGCAAAAGATCCGATCATACTCAAGCAGGTGAATGTATCTTGAAACCATAGCTGCCAGTTTATATTTATATTGCCAGAAGCATCTAAAAAACATTGATTGGCAATATCTAAATACCCGTCTGCACAGTATCTATTAGGTCTAGGATACAAGATATGATCCTTAGTCGGTAAGAGAGTTTGGAAATAAATAAATACTCCCAACTGACTCAGTAAGGAGGTAGTAATTGCTAGTAGCACATTCCGTTTATTTAGCCTTCCTTTAATTTCCCTTAATAGTTGGGGATTCCAGTCTCCGAGTTGATTTATCCAATTAGTGTGCATAGTTAAAACTTGTTTGGTAGTTGGTTTACAAGAAGTATGCAACTGGCAGATTATTTTTAGTTCGTAGTAAGGACTTTAGTCCTTATTTTGTTCGCATAGTTTTTCATGGATAAAGAGAGGACTGAAGTCCTCACTACGTTCGCATAGCGTGTCGTAGACAGACGCTACGCGAACACTACAAACGATACAGTTAACGTCCGGCAAGTAATGCTTGAGTGGCAGATTCTCCTGCTAATTTTATCTGCTTGTTGAGTTTAAAGTTCAACAATGTTAAAACAGTTAACTCAGATAAAAGTGCCATAAAAACTGTGATTGTTGCAGCTTCTTGTACCCCCACCCAGGGAAAACTAGACAGCAACCAAATTAGAGAATTTTTAGCGGGTGAGATGCCTAAAAGACCTAAAATAGTAGGTGGTAAAAACATGACTACACCTACAGTTCCCATTGCCCAAATACCGCGCTTGGGATTTTTCATCAATAGCATAAGTTGAGCTAAGGTAGTGTAGATCATCATCATGCTAATAAATAAAGATACGGATAGAATAGCTTTCAGTCTGCCAATATCATTCACCCAATCAATGGCATTATTATGATGAAAATTTAACACAGGTGCAAGAATAATCCAAACTACTAAAGGAGTAATAATAATGAAAAGGTTAATAGCCGTTGCTACCAAAGCTGGACTTTTTTCACCCCAAATTACATCCTTTAACCATGAACTATTCAAAAACCCTCGGCGATTAGAAACTTGGTGATAACTATACCTTGACCAATCTTGTATTTCTTGACGATGGGGTGATAAAATTACCATCATCCCAAACAATAAAACTAAGTTAAAAAACGCGATAATAAAAAAGTTTTGTCCTATTTGATGATTCAAATCGTAGTAGCAATTCTTCACATAAGGAACACAGTAATTACTTACATATTGTAGCGTAAACCCCCAAAAAACTAATTGACAACAACCTACAAACCAATAGCTCTGAGATTTATTTAAAACTGCTGCATTGGGATTGCGAAAACGACGCTGTAGTGCTTGCCAAGCCCAGTAAATGCCAACACCATAGTTAAATAAATGTAAGCCTACTAAACCCACAAAACTTTTACCTAGTGGTAAATAGAAAAACTGTAATTTATCAAGAGATGATTGATCATAGCGACTGAATAAGTTACCAAATAGATAACCCATCATATCAAAGGGGCTTAACAGTCTCAACCACGTAGCTGTATTGTGAATATTGGTGCTGTGTGATGATAAATTCAGGGTAATGAACAAAAATAGTAACACTGCACCACTAGCTAACCAAGGCTGAAACCCACTAAAAAAACGACTAATTAAGCCAAATAGCAGTGCGTAACTGTAGAAGAAAATGCAGCTAGCCACAAGAATAATATCAAAACTCAGAATGTGACTAAAGGCGATTTTGGCAGATAATCCAGCCAACAAATGTAAAGGTAAGGCAGCTATAACTATGAGATAAATAACAATTGGTACTCCTAACATTTTGCCTGTTAAAATACTCACCTCTGATTGAGGAGTGAGACGCAAAAAAATGAGAGTACCACGACGCTCTTCTTGGGCTAAATTATTGATGAGTAAATATGTGCCTGCAACTAACAAGATAAAGACAAACATCACACTGAGAGTTAAGAATATATATTCCCAGTGGTCTCGCCACCACAATGACATATTTATTTGGTCGCTGGGGCAGAATTTTTCATAGAGAAGCTTATTAAGATTAGTCTGCTCAGTTTTTAAGTTAGCTAGTTGTGTTTTTAATCCCTGAAGTTTCGCCGGGTCAAAGTTAGTATTACCAGTATAGGCATTGATTTTTTGCTGGACTATATCCATTTGTGGATATAGTGAATTAATATGCTGTTTATACCCTGCACTTAAATTACAATATGTCCCGGACATGGCATATTTTTCGCCAGGATAAGAACCAAATTGATATAGAAAAACTCCCAGTTGCCCAATAAGTGATAAACCAACAGCAATGACTAGATTAAAAACCTTGAGGCGACCTTTAATTTCTCTCAATAATTGAGGATTCCAGTCACCTATTTTATCGATAAAATTCTGCATTATCATCAACATCTCCCCATTAAATAATTCAATTAAGATGCTTGTTTGTGTCCCAGTTTCAAGAAAATACTTTCTAAGTCTTCTTGTATGCAGTGAAAATCAGTTATGGGAAAGCCAGATTTAACTAGCGATCGCAATAATTCAGCGCAGTCTTCCTGTGTCCCGGAAAAATTCACTCTTAAGCTATTTTTCCCTGGTAGTTTTTCCCATTCTTCTACACAAGAATGATGTTTAACTTCACTTAAAAGTGCCTCTAAATCACCTAATGTTGATAAAATTATTTGTTGACGAGACAGCCGTTGATAAAGATGTTGGAGTGAAGCACTTTCTACTAAAAAACCTAACTCCATAATGCCTACAGAACTACATAGTTCTGCTAAGTCGCTGAGGACGTGGGAAGAAATTAAAATTGTCATCCCTGCTTCTTGCAAGGCCTTGATAATTTCCCGAAACTGCATTCTGGCAATGGGGTCAAGTCCAGAAACAGGCTCATCTAAAAGCAGTAAAATCGGCTCATGGATGATAGTGCGTGCTAAACTCAAACGCTGCTTCATCCCCCGTGACAGGGTAGAAATGAGACTGTGGCGTTTATTACCCAGTTGGATGAGTTCTAAAACTTCGTGTAAGCGTTGGGTGCGGCGTGGTTCTCGCAGACGATATAAACGGGCAAAATAATCTAAGTAATCCCAGACATTTAAATCTTCATACAGTGGATAATCATCGGGGAGGTAGCCAAGACGACGTTTGAGGGTGGGGTTACTCTTGTCACGACGCAGGCGATCGCCGTTAATATAAATCTCACCCGTAGTTGGTTCTTCAGCTGCTGCCAACATCCGAATGAGAGTTGTTTTACCTGCGCCATTGGGGCCTATGAGTCCATATACTTCCCCCATTTGGATTTCTAAGTCAACATCGTTAACGGCTACGTGCCGTTCAAATTGCTTAGTTAATCCACAGGTGCGGATTGCTAATTCTTTTACCATAGCGGCTGGGGTACGGCTGTTGTTTAAACACTAACCTAACCTCTTTCTACAGCTTTCGTCAGTTCCGTTACGGAAATTGTAACCAGGTTCTCTACGTAATCGCACAAAATTAAATTCATTGCTAGATAGAGAGATAGGAAAGCCAAATAATGATAAAGGATGGATATGTTAGAACTAGAGGCTATTAGAGGTAAATGTGTATGAGTAACAATGATTTGCTTTCTCGTATTTCTATCGAACCGAATATTTGTTTCGGTAAACCTGGCATTCGTGGACACCGTATTTGGGTTTATTTAATTTTGGATTATTTAGCTGGTGGCGCAAAAATTGAAGAAGTGCTGGAAGCTTATCTAAGTATAGAAAGAGAAGATGTACTAGCTTGTATAGCCTACGGCGCAGAGATGGCGCAAGATGTTTTTGTGGAACTTCCTTTGAACAACAAAAAGGAAGCTAGTGCGTGAAATTAAAATCAGCACGAGTGGCTAGGGTAATGTTATGGTTGCTGCGTATTTCTCTAATATTGACAGTATTTTCTACATTCTTCAAACTGATTTATAACTCCATATCAGCGTCTCACTCAACGATCACTACTTTACTGTATTTATTTTCTCTACCTTCTATATTCATCAATCTAGCAATATTACTGCTGTCATTAGTTTGGATCTATCTTCTGCACGAAGACCTACACCACTGCTATGACGATTATCCTATTAATAGCTGGAATGCCTTATGGAGCTTGATTTTCATCATTTTCATTTGGAAAACGCTAATAACGATCGCCCGTTATTTTCGAGCCGAGACAGGTCGCTTACACCGCTACGGACTCCGCCTCTATCGCTTAGTGCCTGTAATATATGCCATTTTCATTGCGTCCTATTTGCTGCGGCGATTGATATACAAGTATGACTATCTGGGAAGGCCGGAGTCAATCAGAAATATCCCAGAGTTTCTTGTCCTAATAGCGATCGCTTGTAAAAATATCCTAGAGCTAGGTGGGGTAATTGTCTTAGTAATAATTGCCCAGACCATTGTCAATGCTATGCAGTTGAAAGTCAATCAAATCAATCATCAAGTTGCATAAAAGCCGGACGTATAACTTAGTACACACCCGGCCTAATTACTAAACTAAAGTTATTACGCCAATTGATTCATAACAGAACTAACATCAACCATCAACTTCTGCCCCAACTTGAGTAAATTCTCACACTGATGAGGATCTTCTTGACTAGTTAGACATAAGGGTATGACTTGACTGTGCAGACAGCTAAAGTATAGTTCTTGGGATTGGTGTAATGAAATGCCAATATTTAACTGATATGCCACATCAATCAACCGTTCTAGGCATTGGATATCAGTAGCAAAACTACCATTGCTATCGTGCAGCAATCTCCAGAGTAACCGCGAAATCAACTGTTCTAGCATCTGCTTGCCTTCAGGAATATTTAAGTGACAACGCAGATGTTTCGCTTCAGTGGCGATCGCCTCTAATTCTACTACGTGATTCCAAACCAACGTAGGTTCGGTGATATCTTGCTCTAGCGATCGTAATGTAGTCATAGAGCGATATCCTAAAGCAATCTCGGCTGCCACTTGCAACTCTTGCGGTACATCCAGTTCATCGCGGTGAAAAGCTACTAGTACGCCATAATTATCGCGGTAGGCTTGGGTGTAAAGTTGGTCTAAACGTGTCAGGGTTTCTTGAGAAAGTAACCGCATGATACGGTGGCGTTCTTCTGCAAACAGATTTTGCAAGTTGTATGCTTGACCACTAAACACCTGTGTCATTACCAGGATAGTTTGGGCTGCGCTAGCTTGTTGCAGTGCGCTGAACAGCTTTTCTTTCAACTGGCTGTAGTCCCGTCGTCCGGTAAATATTTGAATGCAGCAATGGAAATCCCAACCGCCTAAATGCAGCACGGCGAAGACTAAGTTTTCGCTTTCCCAGGTAATATCAGAGACGAGCTTTAAATGACCAACTGCTAAAGTCAACGATCCCATGCGTTGCAATTGGTAGTCTATTTCATTAACGGTATAGCAATAAACGTGCTGGTGGTGATTACCGGGAGATGATCCCTGACCATTGAATATAGATGTAATGGCGTAATGGGCAGCTACTTGTTTAAAACTAATCTGGGCAGTTTGTACTAGTTGGCGATATATTTCTGCACCATGTTTAAAAGTCTCAACATTACTGGGGGCTAAACCGAGGCGTTTGAGGAAGCCTTTTTCTAGTTGCACACCAGCCACATCTCCCGCCAGTTCCAATGCACGGGCGGCGTAACGGAGAATTTGAGTTCCTTCTGGGCGGGAAAGTTCTTCAAAAAACCAGCCGCAACTGGTGAACATAAATAAACTATGACGCTGCATTTCTAATAAGCGCAAAGCGTCTACCTGTTCGGCGGCGGTGAGTTTGTGGGTTTGATGACGAGCCAGAAAACGGCTAACATTGGCAGCAGAGCGATCGCGGATGACATTAATATATTCATCTCTTGCTAGCCAGGGATCACGGAATAATTGTTTCCCAGATTCTTCATAAACTGGAACTAACTGATCCCGCAGCCAATTTAAAGCATTCCGCAACGGTCGCCGCCATTTTTGATGCCAGATACCGCCTTCACCACCACAACCACAGTCATCTTGCCATCTGTCTACACCGTGGGCGCAACTCCATGCAGTCACAGATTTTAACTCAACTTCCCATCTGGGTGAATTTAAGCTGAGGTAATGCGCGAAGTTTGTCACCGTCCAACCATTTTGGGGAAACTCTTCGATAAAAGCGTAGGCGATCGTTTTTTCTGTTCCCTTTTTATGGTGTCCGAAGGTTTCCCCATCTGTAGCCACAGAAATCAATTGTGACTGACGGTGATCCCCACGCACAGCTGAACCAATGCGCCCAGCAAAGTGGTGAGAATTATAGACGACATCACTAAAACCCATATCTCGTGAAATGGGGCCGTCGTAGAAGAAAATATCAATATATGGGCATTGGGAAGTGGGAATTGGCAATTGGTCATTGAGATTTCCCATTCCCCGATCCCCGCGCAAATAACAACGATAGGGACGGGTGGGATCAATCTGATTACCGCCAACTTCGTGCCATTCTGGTTGGGGATCATTTTCTGACTGGAAGGGACGACAACGCAGAGCTTGGGATGGTGCGAGGACAATAAAGCGAATACCTTCAGTCACCAAAGCTTCTAAGGTTGCGTAGTCTACGGCGGTTTCCGCTAACCACATCCCTTCGGGATCACGACCAAAGCGAGAACGGAAGTCTGCTTTCCCCCAGCGAATTTGGGTGTATTTATCCTGTTCATTCGCCAAGGGCATGATGATGTGATTATATACTTGTGCGATCGCGTTCCCGTGACCATGCAATCGCTGACAACTTTTTGCGTCCGCCTCTAAAATCCGTTGATAAACCTCCACATCATGACGTTCTAGCCACGACATCAGAGTCGGGCCAATATTAAAGCTCATATATTCGTAATTATTGACGATCCCCGTGACTTCGCCTCGGTCATTTAACACTCTGGCAAAAGCATTAGGACGGTAGCATTCCCAATGAATGCGCTCATTCCAATCATGGAAAGGTGAGGCACTAGGTTGACGTTCAATGGCATCTAAATAAGGATTTTCCCGTGGCGGCTGGTAAAAATGACCATGCACCGTCACATACACACCTGTAGCTTTGCTCAGGGGATCGCTGTGGTGAGTATCTTGGGTAGAGAAATTTGATGTTAATGTTGAGCCAGAGATAGCTGGCCGTTCAGCAGCAGAAGTCATGTATATTTATCCAAAAAAAAACTTACACTTATGCCGGAAACATTTGATCCAAACCTTTCTACACAAGTTTGAAAGCAAAATCCGGTATATATGAAAACTATGAGTACGGAATACAGCTAAATTACGACGAATGTGATCTTATTATGATAGTAAATCTGCGTTATCGCCAGACTGTTTTCCAGATTTGACGAAACTATTAGTTATGATACCCCGTCATGGACTAGTTACTGGTTGTTTGAACGATGCTTATTATTTGATTTTTTTTGGTTGGCAGAAATAAATAATGAAAAATTTAATTATCTTTTAATACATTAAAAACTATTTTTGGTGTAGAAATATTATTTTCTAATTTAGAGTTTTGCTACAGAAGATTGCGAAGTTATAAGAAGTTGTGACTATATTTTACATACTTTACTAACCGTTACATTCTTGATTAGGTTTTATCGATACTTTTGGGTATCCTGGAGTCTAGTTAGGGATTAACAAAACATAAATTACTCAATAAATGTAGGTGGGTTAGCGACAGCCTAACCCACCATGATTTGAGGCTTTAATCAGTGAATAGTCCTAACGGTGGATGCTGGGGGACTTAAAACCAATGATTTCGACTCATAACTTTTTACTGATAACTGTTAATTGGAAGTCCCTGATCAAATCCTTGTATATTTTGATTTGTAAAAGATATTGGTGATTAATCACTCAACTAAGAGTCACAAATGTCAGCTAAAAACATTCTTTTTCTTGTTCTCTTACTTTTTAGTCCCATTTCCTTGGCGGCGCATTTTCTCGAATGGGGAGATTTGCTAGTTTTCATCACCGCAGGTTTAGCAATTCTGCCCCTGGCAGCTTGGATGGGTACAGCTACAGAAGAAATTGCGGTGGTGGTAGGGCCAAGCTTGGGGGGGCTGTTAAACGCCACTTTTGGCAATGCTACCGAACTGATTATTGCTTTAGTAGCTTTGAATGCTGGACTAGTTAATGTTGTCAAAGCCAGTATTACCGGCTCAATTATCAGTAACTTACTGCTGGTGATGGGTTTCTCGATGCTTTTGGGTGGACTACGACATAAAGAACAGACATTCCAACCAATTGTGGCGCGGGTAAATGCTTCTTCAATGAATTTGGCCGTAATTGCCATGTTGCTACCCACAGCAATGAACTACACTTCTAAAGGCATTGGCGAACAAGTCCTGCAAAATCTCTCTCTGGCTGTGGCTGTGGTGTTGATTGTGGTTTACGCCCTCACCCTACTATTTTCCATGAAAACCCACGCCTATTTATATGATGTCGGTGTGGTAGAAACTGAAATTGAGGAAACTCATACCAAACCCAATATTTGGTTATGGAGTGGGGTGTTGTTAGTCTGTACCCTGTTGGTAGCGTTAGAGTCAGAGTTATTGGTTGATACCTTGGAGGTGGCGACTTCTCAACTAGGGTTAACAGCACTGTTTACAGGGGTGATATTAGTTCCCATTGTGGGTAATGCGGCGGAACACGCCACAGCCGTCACTGTAGCCATGAAAAATAAAATGGATCTTTCTGTATCGGTGGCTGTGGGTTCTAGTATGCAAATTGCCCTATTTGTCGCCCCTGTATTAGTAATTGCAGGGTGGATACTCGGTCAGCCAATGGATTTAGATTTTCAACCCTTTGAATTAGTGGCTGTGGTTGTATCGGTGTTAATTGCTAATAGTATTAGTTCTGATGGTAAGTCTAATTGGTTGGAAGGGACTTTGTTATTAGCGGCTTACACTGTATTGGGATTCGCTTTTTACTTTCACCCACCTATTAGCGGTATTGGCTAGTAGTTCTCACAGTTGAATATTTCTACATTCAAATCCCCGACTTCTTGAAGGATACATCTGGCGAATAGGGGGTCTGACCCCCTATTCGCCAATAAGCAGTAAGTAAGAAGATACTTAACTGGTTGTATCTTCTGATATTGGAAAAAGAATAATTCAGTATTTAAGGCATATGTGAACGAAAACCTAATTTTTGCTTAGTGGTAATTCATATAGCCGTAGACTTACCGAAAGGTATTACCATTACTAATTTTGTGATATTTTGCGTAAGTCCTATGATTAACAAGCTCCAAAATTTATAGCGTTTCTTGGTTGAGTGAGATAGAACCCCGCCCCCAACCCCTCCTCCGAAGTTCTGTTCGGCGGAAACCGCCGCGAGGAGAGGACTATGATTTACCTCATATAATTAGGAAACGCTATATAGGGATTGTTAATTTTGAATTCGGAGTGCAGCGACGTGACAAATCCCCGTCAAATAGCTTTTTTAACCCTACGAGATGTTCATAAAGGGGCTTACGCTGATGTTGCATTAGATAGGGTGCTACGAAAAGTTAACCTGTCTGATATTGACCGCCGTTTGGTGACAGAATTAGTATATGGCAGCGTTAGAAGACAACGTACTCTTGACTCTCTGATTGACCAACTCGCCAAAAAGAAATCTCATCAACAGCCAAGCGAACTCCGCAGTATTTTACATTTAGGCTTTTATCAACTGCGTTATCAAGAACGTATCCCTGTGTCTGCGGCTGTCAATACTACAGTCCAACTGGCTAAGGATAATGGCTTGGCTGGACTTACAGGTTTTGTCAATGGTTTGTTACGTCAGTACGTTCGTTTAGCAGAAAAATTACCAGACCCTTTAGAGTTACCAGAAAATCCAGTAGAACGGTTAGGAATTTTACACAGTTTTCCTGATTGGATCATCCAAGTTTGGTTAGAACAATTGGGTGTAGAGGAGACGGAAAAACTCTGTGAGTGGATGAACCAAACACCTACCATTGACTTAAGAATTAATCCTCTGCGGACTTCGATTGAGGAAGTAGAAACAGCGTTAACATCGGCGGGGATTTTAGCTAGACGAATACCTCATTTACCCCAAGCTTTACGATTAATTGGGAATAGTGGGGCGATTCAAAATCTCCCTGGATTTAATGAAGGTTGGTGGGTTGTCCAGGATGCTAGCGCACAGTTGGTGAGTCATATACTTGACCCCCAAATTGGGGAAGTAATTATTGATGCTTGTGCTGCACCAGGGGGGAAGACAACCCACATGGCTGAGTTAATGCAGGATAAAGGAAAAATCTTGGCTGGCGATCGCACTGCCTCCCGGTTGCGTAAACTTAAAGACAATGCCCAACGCCTGGGTTTACACTCAATTGAAATTTACACTGGCGACAGCCGAAATTCACCACAGTTCGATCATACCGCCGACCGGGTTTTATTAGATGCGCCTTGTTCTGGTTTAGGTACTCTCCACCGTCATGCTGATGCGCGTTGGCGACAAACACCCGCCTCTGTGGTAGAACTTTCGACACTGCAAAAGGAACTAACATCACAAACATCAAAATTTGTCAAACCCGGTGGGGTGCTAGTTTACGCTACTTGTACCCTACACTCAGCCGAAAATGAAGGTGTGATCACAGAATTTTTAAGAGAGCATTCCGATTGGCAAATTGAACCCTTGAGCGTTGATTCACCTTATTCTATCTATGGCACACCCCAAGGTTGGTTAAAACTTTGGCCTCATCGTCAGGACATGGATGGGTTTTTCATGGTGCGCTTAAGAAAAACCAATGATTCGGGGTGAATACGATCAAGGATTGTACGATTTGATGAAAGCCTGAATCTCCCAGAGGAGGCAGCAATGATAACAGATGCCAATGTCAAAAATTTAGTTAAAATTCTGATTGGAGCTGCATGGATCGACGGCAGAATTCAACCAGAAGAACGGCAATATCTACGTGAAATAGCTCAGGCCAAAGGTTTGGCTACAGATCCAGAGATTAAACCGTGGCTGTATGAATTAGTTCCGGTACAACCCAATGAATGTTACGCATGGGTAAAAGAATACTTAGGCGATCGCCCCAGCAGTGAAGACTGCGAAAATCTGATTGAGGCCATCAGTGGTTTAATTTACAGTGATGGTGAGGTAGCGATCGAAGAAGCAAGACTCTTGACAAAATTGCAAGAGTTAACCCAAATGAATGAATCCAATCAGTCAGCGCATACTGCACTGCTCAAAAAAATTCAAAAGCTTTACCGTCGTTGGGTTGAAGTTCAGAACTAACTATAGTCAAAAGTCTTTAGCTTAGACTTGATTGACTAATGACTAATGACTATTGACTAATTATGACTTCGGTTCACCCAGACCCGGAGTTTCTTCTTTTTCAATTTTAGGCACAAAATCAGGACGCTCCTTGCTTTCCCAACCAGCAGGACGTTTAGAATTGTACCAAGCAATAGAACCAATGGAGACAGCAGCAATAAAGCCCACTACATAGACCAATGTAAAAGCTAGAGGGAAATGAGAGCCACTTGTGGCGACTGAATCTACTGTTTGCATCAATAATGGCATATATATGCTCCTAAGTTACGCAACACTTCTTAATACAGTATAGAAACAGAGTATCATTTACATCTACTATCAGTGGGAAATATCTGATATTACATGAGAGAGATCAGATATTTCCCAGGTATGAGATCAGTCGTGATTATATCAGGACTTACGCAAAAAGTCTCTCAAACCCTTATTTCTCTGTGTTCTCTGCGTCTCTGTGGTATGCGCTACGCGAACGTTATTCCGTAAATTGTGCGTAAGTCCTATGTATCTAATACCAGTTCTCAAAATATTTGTAACACGTTAATCATCTGTAGGGACGCAAGGTTTTGCACCCCTGCTTGTGTATTTTTTAACTAAATATATTTTTTTTGCACTTGCAGATTTTCTTAAAAAGCACTTATTACAGCAAATTATTTTTTCTTTTTCTGCAAAATTAGTGATAAAAATTCTATTTTTTAGTCATAAAAAAATACTGTTTACAAACTTAAAATAACGTCTGTTTAAAGGATTAAAAAACACCTCTTCAAAGCTCTCCTCCTGTAAGCAAAGAGTCTTCAAAATATTTATTGTTCGCTGAAAAGGAAATAAATTTAAGCCCCTTTCCGCGTGCGAAAGGGATTGTGGAGAATTTCATCGAACTCACATTAAAAGACAACTTGCATCATACCAAAAACAACAACTTATCATAAATTGTCAAGATTTTTATATATGACACGCTGTCAAACTTGAAAAATAAGTGAACCTAGTAAATAAGACAGGGTGTCAAACTAAAATAACTCGATAAAAGTGCTTGACAGATATTCGTATTTATCGATAATGTTTTGTTTAGTTAATAAATACAATAATCATTTTAATTTTGGAGAACTCAATGAAGCAAGAGTTATGGGTGCTGCCATTAAGTTTATTGGGTGCATTCGTTGGTTCACCATCATTAGCATCAGAGATTGCGGTTGAAGAATCAGATATTAATCAAAAATATCAAAATTTTAATTCAGATATTTTGCAAGTGAGTGAAGTAACCCAACACTCTACTGATGCAATATTATTGATGCAGCCATCGAAGTTACAAGTAGTTCAATCTGAGAAATTAGCACAAACTGAAGTCCCATTAGAAGATGATGCAGATATCAGTTTAGAAGCCATAGGCGAACAAAATTCACTGCCTCAATCTACACCAACTTACATTATTGAAAAAGAGGAAATTCAAAAACAAGGAGCAACAAGCGTTGCTGATGTTTTAAAAAGAATGCCGGGGTTTGCTATCAATGATGTTGGACACGGTGCAGACATTCACACAGGTACATATTATCGCGGACATTCAATTAACCAGTCTGTCTTTTTAATTAATGGTAGACCGATTAATAATGATGTGAATACCTATCATGGTGCTACGGATTTAAATAGTATTCCTGTAGAAGCGATTGAGAGAATAGAAGTATCTAGCGGTGCATCCACAGCTTTGTATGGTTCTTCGGCTTTTGGCGGAGTAATTAATATTATTACTAAACAAGGGAGCAGCACTCCCAAGTTTAACGCCACAGTAGAATTTGGTTCGTTAAATTTAAATAATCAGCAAACTAGTTTTAGTAGTGGCGGTAAAAACTTTAGATATAATTTGAGCTTTGAACGATTTTTTATTGATAATCGTTATAAAGTACCTCAAGGTGCAGCTAACCGCGATGCTAGCGGTAATTTATTCAATGCAGATACAGCCACTAGCACCTATTTTGGTAACTTAGCGGTTGATTTGAACCCCAAAAATACCTTGAGTTTTGATGTGAAAAAACTCAGTAGTCGTCGGGGGTTGATTTATTTCGGCTTCCCTTTGCAAAGAGACAGGTTAGACCACGATGGATTAAATATTGGTTTATCTTGGCGATCGCAACTTGCGAAAGACTCTAACCTTACCACTACACTAGGTTATAACCAAGACTACTTTAATACTTACGGCCCTACGGTTTTTCAAGGCAACACATTTTACCGCACTGGTACATTAGACACACAAAACTTAACAGCCAGAGTAGACCATGAATGGCGACTCACCAACAATAATCGTCTACGTTGGGGTTTAGATTTAAAAAATACCAATTTAGATGGGATTACTAACAGTACCAGCCCCAATCGAATCGCTTTGAATGAAGAAGAAAATCGCAGTGTATTGAATACAGCATTGTTTGCGGTTAATACTTGGGATTTGAGCGACACTTTTCAGGTAGATTTAGGTTTAAGACAAAGCTTTGATTCTCAATTTGGCAATTATCTCAATCCCAGTGTGGGTTTGCGTTATGCGATGTCCCCCAATATTGCTGTGCGGGGAAGCTGGACTAGTGGACAACGTAACCCAGGATTAGACCAGTTATATCTTTATGATACGGTGCATGGTTGGTTGTCTAATCCAGATTTAAAACCAGAAACAGGATCATCATGGACTGCGGGGCTGGATGTTAATTTTACTCAAGATTTGACAGGACAATTTACCTACTTTGGTAGTAGTTTAGATAATCGTCTGGGAATTATTCAAGGGCAATGGCAAAACATTGGGCTAGTTGATACTAATGGATTAGAAGCTGCATTGCGTTGGCGATTTACTAGGAATTGGTCAACGTTTGTTAACTACACTTACACCGATGCTCAAATTAAAACAGGAACAGAACGAGGTTTGCAATTGGGTTTGATTCCCTATTCTAATTTGCAAGCTGGTATTGGCTATCAACAAAATGGATGGCAAGCCAATCTATACGCTACATATAATAGTGGTGCTAGAAGGGCTTTGTTTAATAATCCTAATGATAAAAATACAGACTTTGCACCATCTTATGTAAATTTTGATTTGAGTGGACGCATCCCTTTAAGTAAAGGTTTGGGGCTGACGTTTTATTTAGAAAATTTACTTGGCGAACAATACGAACGAGTGAACAGAATTTATAGTCCTGGGTTTACTTTCCGGGTTGGTTTAAATTCAAGTATTTAATACCAAGACAGGGGGATGACTCCTTGGCGTAGGCTTCCATCTATGCACAGATGACGCGCATTTCTCACAAGCAGTAGATAAACAGTGTAGGTTGGGTTAAGCGCAGCACAAAAGCTTAACCTATATCTCTGTGTTGGGTTTCCTGTCGTCAATCCGGGCTGAGTAGCTGCATAATTCTCTCAAGTCAAATATATACTCTAGTTAGAGGTTCATCTGAGCCTGTTGACAGAAAAATTTTTGACAACGTGGAGAAATCAATATGGCATTTATTTATGGTAATTCTGGAAAAAACAATCTCTACGGTACTTATGCTGCTGATTCTATATTTGGCTATGGGGATAATGACATAATTTATGGTTACGATGGTGATGACAATTTATACGGCGGAAGTGGTGATGACATTCTGAATGGTGGAATCGGTAGAGACAGAATGGTTGGCGGAACTGGTGATGATAAATACTATGTGAATTCTATTTATGATACGGTCGTAGAATATAGCGGAGAAGGAACTGATAGGATTTACACCTCAGTAAATCTCACCACTTTACCTGCAAATGTAGAAAATTTAACTCTACAAGGATCTGTCCGTATTGGTTGGGGAAACGAGCTAGATAATAGAATTGACGGAAATAACAGCGACAACTCCCTAGCCGGTTGGGGAGGAAGTGATGTTCTTGATGGTCGGGGTGGGAAAGACTTCCTTTTTGGTGGGGATGGAAATGATTACCTCTTTGGTGGGGATGGTGATGATTCTCTCTATGGTGGAAATGATCACGATTTCCTTTTTGGCGAAAGTGGTAATGATTTACTTGATGGTGGGACTGGTAACGATTTTCTGAAAGGTTATCTAGATAATGATCTAGGTTATAGCTATGGTGAACGAGATACCCTAACTGGTGGTGCGGGTGCTGATACCTTTGCTCTCGGTTATAATAATTCTTCTTTTGGTGTAGTTGAAATTGCTTACTACGCTGATGGTAATGCAGGATATGCAATAATTACCGATTTTAGTTGGTCGGACGGTGATAAAATCCGTTTTGGTGGAAGTATTGGTAACTATACTTTAGACCGCACTAGAAATTATCATGGCAGTTCAGCTTTAGATACGGCTATTTATTATCAAGGTGATTTGATAGCTGTTTTATCTGATACGACTAATTTTTCTTTGGCTTTCGACAGTATTTTTTAATTTGTAGTAATTCTTTGGGAAATATGATGAATTGTGTCTCTACAAGTAGGTAGAAAACTATCACCAGGCTCGATCATATTGGACTGGCCAATGTTTCTCGTGTCCTAGTTCTTTAGCAGCTAAGTGAGGCCAGTAGGGATTGCGGAGTAATTCCCGCCCTAAAAGTACCATGTCGGCTACGCCATCGCGAATAATTTGATCTGCTTGTTCGGGGGAAGTGATTAAACCAACTGCACCTGTGGCGATATTAGTTTCTTGACGGATGCGTTGGGCAAACTGGGTTTGATATCCGGGTTTTACGGGAATATTGATACCGGGTATGATTGCCCCTGAAGAACAATCGATGAGGTCTACACCAAGAGATTTAAGTTCTTTACTTAAGGTAATACTTTGTTCAATGTCCCAACCTTTATCTACCCAATCTGTCGCCGAAATACGGACAAACAGAGGGTATGTTTGCGGCCATATTTCTCGGACGGCTGTAACGACTTCTCGCAGTAGGCGGGTACGGTTTTCAAAGCTACCACCGTAATCATCTTGGCGTTGGTTGACTAAAGGTGAAAGAAACTGATGTAATAAGTAGCCGTGGGCTGCATGGATTTCTATGACTTTGAAACCAGCTTGTAGAGAACGTTGGGTAGCTTGGACAAAGGCCTGAGTAACTTGCTGGATTCCTTCTAGACTGAGGGCTTCGGGGACTGGACTATCTTTACTAAATGCGATCGCACTACTCGAAACTAATGGCCGCCAACCTTCTTGGGATTCATCTAACACTTTTCCCCCGCGACTGGGTTTAGCTGTGCTGGCTTTCCTCCCTGCGTGGGCTAGTTGAATACCAGCTACAGCCCCAAAGTTATGGATCAATCCCGCAATCTTAGCTAAATATTCTATGTGATCATCTGACCAAATTCCTAAGTCTTGGGGACTAATCCGGCCGCGAGGTTCTACAGCCGCCGCTTCTGTAATGATTAAACCTGCACCACCCACAGCACGAGATGCTAAATGAACCAAATGCCAGTCGTTAGCAAATCCATTGGTGCTGGAATATTGACACATGGGCGACATGGCGATGCGGTTGCGGAAGGTGACTTCACGAAGCTTGAGTGGTTCAAATAGGTGTGCCATTGATACTAATTCCTTCTCTGGTTCGGTGAAAAATTAGGAATGGAATTGGTGTTACACCACAGGCGATCAGATTTAATTAGTGATTAGTTTTTGTCCCCTGTTTCCCTATTTCTTGTACTGGAATCACGGTAGTCTTGTTGTGAGATTCCCAAATATCATGGTTTCCTTGTTCTCGGTTGATTAGTAAGTGTAAATTCTCTGGCAATTGAGTATTTTGACCAATTGAATATATTTCTGCTGATAACATCTCTCTTTCAATTTGTCCAAAAAACATACATACAATCTCCCTTACTAAAGAATGCTTAATTTTTCCTGAAAATTTTGCTAGAAATTACAACATTTTTTTAATATTCAATTAATATATATATGAGTTAAATAATGTTATTTAAACAGCATGACAATCTAAATGTAAAAAAAATTTTTGATGCTTTATTCTTTATATTACAACCTTATTCTAGGTTTGATAGCATTAAGAAGAATCACAATTTTCAATATTTATTCATAAAGCAATACAGTTTAGTTGAGAAAACCGTAACTTCGCTTGAGTGATAGCGTAGGCGTAAGAACCAAAACTTTAACCAAAAAATAAAGGACAAGAATTATACTCTTGTCCTTGATGATCAAAATAGCAAATGGTGTGTCGAATACAGTAAAATGCGCCTGATGATATAAAAATTGCGTGGTCGTGTTTGCATAAAATTAGCAACGACCAATACCGATGAATTCATCGGCAGTTTGCTCTCCAGAAGGAAAAGCTGTTACATCAAATAAATATACCTCATGATAGTCATAATTGCGAATATTCCACTTAAATTAATGTCATTTTTAGTTGTTTATGATTAGCGATCGCATTCGTGACCAATCAAGTTGCATTTGTAGTAAATACTTATGTTGTCTGAACAAAATATTAAGCAAAACTTATCAATTACGTTGTACACACAGCAAACTAGATCAACGGTGCGTCAAAGCGTAGCAACGCACCCTACTTATTGACTCTCTTACAAGTTGGGATTTTGAATTTAAGTTACCCTCCCCTCAGATAGATAAAAATTTGTATTCTAAAGTTAATAGGTCTTAATAGTTCTTAGAGAAACTGGTGCAAGAAGATTTTAGATTAATTGTTGATTTAGTATCTGTTTTGGCCGTTGCGGCCTGTGGCGGATTATTAGCATCTATGCTAAGACAACCTGTGCTGCTGGGGTATCTCATCGGCGGGATGGTTGTGGGGCCGGCTGGGTTAGGGCTGATTAAAGAAGTTGTGCAAGTGGAAACGCTGGCGCAGTTTGGGGTCGCCTTCCTATTATTTGCCTTGGGTGTAGAGTTTTCCTTTGCGGAACTCAAAAAAGTGAAAGCGATCGCCCTCGGTGGTGGTGGACTACAAATCGCCTTGACAATTCTGGTTACGGTGTTGGTGTGTGGAGTGACGGGAGCATGGGGAACTTTACCCGCTAAGGGTGTATTCCTAGGTTCAATTCTCTCCCTCTCTTCTACGGCTGTTGTGCTTAAATGCTTAATGGAGCGCAACGAAACCGAAACACCCCACGGTCAGGTGATGCTAGGGATTTTGGTAGTCCAAGACTTAGCCCTAGGGTTGATGCTGGCGGTGTTACCTGCACTGAATGAACCGGGGGAAGTCCTTGGTATCGCTGTCATCACAGCTTTGGTGCGGATTGGTTTATTTGCTGCTGGGGCGGTGGTGGCGGGAATTTGGCTCATTCCACCGTTGCTGAGACTGTTAGCCCGTACCGAAAGCCGAGAACTATTTTTATTAGGGGTAGTGGCGTTGTGTTTGGGAATTGCCCTGCTGACAGAATATTTAGGACTCTCCATTGAGATGGGGGCGTTTGTCGCTGGGTTAATGATTTCTGAAGTGGAGTACGCCGACCAAACCCTAACCTATGTAGAACCACTGCGAGATATTTTTGCGAGTTTGTTCTTCGCCGCAATTGGGATGTTAATCGATCCGGTGTTTTTGTGGAACAACTTAGAATTAATTTTAGGGTTAGTAGCCTTAGTGTTTGTCGGGAAGTTCTTGATTATCACCCCCTTAGTTAAACTGTTCCGCTACCCGTTAAAAACAGCCTTAATTGTGGGGTTGGGACTGGCGCAAATTGGAGAATTTTCCTTTGTGTTAGCCAGTGAAGGACAAGCATTGGGGTTGGTGTCTCGGCCGATATATTCACTCATTTTAGGAACTACCGCTGTTACACTGATGCTCACTCCCTTTGTGCTGCGGTTAGTGCCATTCTTATTTAACTTAATGGAATCAATGCCTTGGCTAAAACCTTATTTAGATGAAAGTCAAGCCAAAGATGTCTCAGAAGAACTACCTTTTAAAGACCATATAGTAGTGTGTGGCTATGGGCGAGTGGGAAGGAATTTAGTCAAGCTATTACAGCAACATCACCTACCTGTAGTAGTCATTGACCAATCTGAAAGCAGAATTCAGCAGTTACGGGAGGCGAAAATACCTTACGTCTACGGTAATTGTGTGAGTTTACACGTTTTAGAAACGGCTGGGGTAAATCATGCCAAAGGAATGGCGATCGCACTTCCTGACCCCATGAGTATCCGTCTGTCCCTCAAACGGGCTTTAGAATTGTGTCCCGAATTAGATTTAGTTGTCCGGGCTACCCAAGATAAAAATATTGAGTTGCTGTATCAATTGGGGGCGAGGGAAGTAGTTCAGCCAGAATTTGAAGCTAGTATCGAAATGGCAACTTATCTATTAACAGGTTTAGGCTTAACCCCAGGTGTATTACAGCAAGAAATGCAGCAAATCCGCAGCGATCATTATTTAGATTTTCGCCCAGAACGCACTGCTGATGAAGTTTCCCGCCATTTAAAACAAATAACTCAAGATTTAAATCGGCGTTGGTATGCTCTCCCATCAGACTCACCCCTAATAGGTATGAGTTTGGAAGAAGCAGATGTGCGCTACTTAACGGGTGTAAGTTTAGTGGCAATTCGTCGCGCTAACGGTGAAGAAATTGACTATCCCAATCAACAAACCAAATTAGAGACAGGCGATCGCCTGTTAGTTGTGGGAGCATCAGAAGAACTAGCAGCTTTATCTGAATTAGCGCAAGGTAAGGTAGCTGTTCCTGGAGAAAACAGTGCCTGTCAATGGATTCAAGTCGATGATCATGCCCCAATTTTAGGTAAAACCATCGCAGAGTTAACTTTACATTCCGAATCTGGAGTGCAAATCCAAGCCATACGCCGGGATGGCAAATTTATCCGTTCTCCTGATAGCAGCATGGATTTACGAACTAGCGACCAAGTGCTGCTGTGCGGTAGCTTGAATAGTTTAAATCAAATCCAACAACTATTTATTTACGCTACAGGTGTAGGGGTTTAGGGGTGTAGAGGTGTAGGGGTTTTGAATAACTTTCTCTGTCACCTGTCCCCTGTCACCTATCCCCTGTTTCCTATCACCTGTCACCTGATTTCAAATAAGCGATCGCTAATTTCCAAATAGTAATTTGCTGACCATTTTCATCCATAATGCAAATACAGTTGGGGTCTTGCCATAAGATTCTACCCGTGAGTAAATCGCCTGTAACCAGCTTAAATTCTACTACTCCGGTTTGTTTAATCAGGGTTTGGACTTGGCGAATGCTAGGCAGTGAAGTGTCAAAATCAGTGATAGTCATTTTTGGTAATGATGGAATAATTGAGGGACTGGGGATTAGGGACTGGGGAAGAGTTTTCCCAATACTTAATCATTGATAATTCATCATCAGGAAAATGGCAATCGAATTTACTAAGTATCACGGTTTAGGCAACGACTTTATTCTGATTGATAATCGCGCGTCAAGCTCGCCGGTGCTGACTCCTGAGCAAGCTATTAAATTATGCGATCGCCATTTTGGTATCGGTGCTGATGGTGTGATTTTTGCCTTACCTGGCAAAAACGGCACTGATTACACTATGCGGATTTTTAACTCCGATGGCTCAGAACCAGAAATGTGTGGTAACGGGATTCGCTGTTTAGCAGGGTTTCTGGCAGACTTAGAAGGCATATCCCGCAATCAAGATACCTATCGCATTCAAACCTTAGCTGGTGTGATTACACCCCAACTCATGCCCGATGGTGAAGTCAGGGTAGATATGGGTGTACCGCGATTACTTGCTAGTGAAATACCTACTACCTTGGGTGCGGCTGATGCTAAAGTCATTAACCAACCCCTAGAAGTAGAAGGGAAAACTTGGGATGTCACCTGTGTGAGTATGGGTAATCCTCACTGTATTACCTTTGTAGAAGATGTGACGGCGATTGCTTTGGAAACCATCGGCCCTAAATTTGAACATCACCCCGCTTTTCCCCAACGCACCAATACTGAATTTATCGAAGTTGTCAGTCGTGATTACTTAAAAATGCGTGTCTGGGAAAGGGGTGCAGGAATTACCCTGGCTTGTGGGACTGGGGCTTGTGCTTCCCTGGTGGCTGGTGTCTTGACCGAAAAGTGCGATCGCGTCGCTATTGTAGAATTACCTGGTGGTTCTCTGCAAATTGAATGGTCAGAACTAGACCAACGGATTTACATGACAGGCCCGGCTGAGAGGGTTTTCACTGGTAAAGCTTAACTCTGATTGGGGGACTCAGACCTGACTTTTCACGTTAATGTGGTTTGATCCCCCTAAATCCCCCTTAAAAAGGGGGACTTTGATTCTTGTTCCCCCCTTTTTAAGGGGGGTTAGGGGGGATCAAAACGATGTGGGACAAGGTGATCAGACTTGTGTGTACACCGTAGCCTTGTAGGAGAGAGGTTAGAGTGTATTGCATACAAACGAGAAGTTCTATATTCAAAACACCATCATTCAACCTCAGAACTAGAAGATTCTCCTTTGCAGTAAGAACATTCTCACTGGAAACAGGAAAGTTCTCGTTTGAAACAGAAACATTCTTGTTTAGAACAAAAACGTTCTCACTGGAAACAAGAATACTTTAGTTGGAAACAGAAACATTCTCGTTTGGAACACGAAAGTCCGGGTTCAGAACATGAAACTTTGAGTTCAAAGCACGAAACTTGGAGATAAAAGCTAGAGTGATGAGGTTGGGAAGGTAAATTTTCGTGTTCTCATTAGAGATAATCGCGTAAAATTGCTAAATTCTCACGCACAGTCACAGTATTAGGATGATTCCCTCCTAAACTTTGCTCCCAAATATTCAAAGCTTGGAGTAACAGAAATTCGGCTCGCTGGTAAAGTCCTTGGGAATAGTAGAGAAATGCCAAATTGTTGAGGCTGGAGGCGACTGAGGGATGATTGTCTCCCAGCAGGCGTTTGTATATTTCTAAGGCTTGGAGAAACAAAGGTTCGGCTTGGTTGTAGCGTTCTTGAGATTTGTAGAATCCAGCCAAGTTGTTGAGGCTGGAGGCGACTGAGGGATGATTGTCTCCCAGCAGGCGTTTGTATATTTCTAAGGCTTGGAGAAACAAAGGTTCGGCTTGGTTGTAGCGTTCTTGAGATTTGTAGAATCCAGCCAAGTTGTTGAGGCTGGAGGCGACATCGGGATGATTGTCTCCCAGCAGGCGTTTGTATAGTTCTAAGGCTTGGAGAAACAAAGGTTCGGCTTGGTCGTAGCGTCCTTGGGAATAGTAGAGTAATGCCAAGTTGTTGAGGCTTTGGGCGACATCGGGATGATTGTCTCCCAGCAGGCGTTGTCTTAGTTCTAAGGCTTGGAGATACAAAGGTTCGGCTCGCTGGTAGAGTCCTTGGGATTTGTAGAGTAATGCCAAGTTGTTGAGGCTGGTGGCGACATCGGGATGATTGTCTCCCAGCAGGCGTTGACAGAGTTCTAAAGCTTGGAGATACAGGAGTTCGGCTTGGTCGTACTTTCCTTGGGATTTGTAGAGTAATGCCAAGTTGTTGAGGCTGGTGGCGACATCGGGATGATTGTCTCCTAAGCGGTTTTGTACTGTTGATAAACACTGTTGACACCAAGGTTCAGCTTGGGTATATAATCCTTGTCCTTTATAGAAAAAACTCAAGCCGACAAAAGGCCAAATTAAATCTTCATCACTGACGTATTGAATGAGATGGTTTGCTACTTCAGCTATGTGTGGTATGGCAAGGGAAACAGCGTTAATTTCCTCAAGGGTAGGAGTCTCAGGAATTTCTTTAGCAACTGCTACCATTACCTGACAAAACGATCGCTTAAATTCCTCTGCTTGCTCTAAACCTGTAAACTTAGATTGGAAAAATTCCCGCAGTAGGGGATGTAGTTGATAAATTCCCTCTCCCCTGCGCTGGAGTAAATGCAGATTCAATAACTTATCATCCCGAATTTCCTCTAACTCATCTTCATCTTTGCCTGGTAAGCAATTTTCTACTAAGTTCCAAGGTATAGGTGCGGTTGCAAATAAACTGAGTACACAGCCTAATAACCTATCATCCTCTGCTAATTCCTGCCAACTTAACTCAAAGGCGGCTTGCACTCCCAATTGTGCTGTCATATCGGCTTCTGGGTTCACAAGTGCAGCTTGTTCTAATCGCTTTTTCTCTAAACGCTGCATGATTGCTGATAAGGATAAATCTGGTTTTCGCGCCAGATATCGCCCCACCAATTCCAAACCCAAAGGCAAATACCCCAGCCATTCGCACAACTCTTTTGCTACCTCTAATTCTCTCTCAATTCGCCCTGGTGTTTCTGCCAGCAAAGACCGTAACAACTCCAACGCTGCATCTGGTTGTAATACATCTAAAGATAATTGCTTGATGGCTGCACCCAACTTTTGGCGCGTAGTCATCAACACTTTAAATCTGGAGGATACGCCCTGTAGGTAAGGTCTGATTTGCTGGTAATCTGTAACATCATCCACCACCAGCAGCACATTACCCTCACGCCAATTCCGCCAGCAGTATTGTACTTGTGCAGGTAAATCAACTTCTTCTGGTGGGTTTAAATCAAGCTGAGTTCTGGCAAACCGCACCACTTGAACGCCAAAATCTTCAACTTTCGCCTGTAACCAGCACAGTCCACCTTTGTAGTTTTCGCGCTGAGTCATGGCATATTGCAAGGCGAGTTCTGTTTTACCCAGCCCACCCATTCCCAAAATAGCCGCAATGGCTACTTGGTTATTTTCTTGCAATAGTTTGTCGAGTTCTTCCAGTTCTTCATCACGTCCGACAAATTTCACCACTCCACTCAGAGGTAAATTTTGCGGTATTTCAGGATTTGACTTTACCCGTTCCTGTTCGGGCGAATACAGTCAAAAGTTCTGAGTACCAATAAAAGTATTTCCCTGAAAGACGTTTTTAATATATTCAGCTAACTTTGCATTATTGATCACGCCTGCTGGGTGCGCGTTGAGGGCATTTGCTAAAGCCTGCACCTTTGCTGCTTGCGGATCAACGTTTACGGCTGCTTCTACTTCCCGCACCGATTGAGCAATTTCGGTATCTGTATCAGCTGTGGCTTTCAATTCCAACACAGCTTGACCATAATCTAACGCTTCCTCTGCCTTTCCCTCTGGCGTATTCGCTAAGGACGAGGGCAGCTTATTTTTCTGGCGTAGCTTTGCGATTAACTCGTTACTTTTTTCTAATGCTGCTTCCCCCAGCTTTTCGCCTGTTTTTTCTAAAGCCTTAGTTAAAACTATAGTAGCGATCGCAGTTCCTACGGCTGTTAATGTTACTGCTTCCATAAGTTAACAATAATATTACGAGATTATACTGTTTTTTCTCAGCATAACAGTTTCTCAACAGAGAAAAAAGCACAAATCATCATCAGCCACAAACAAAAATATCCCGTTCAAGAAGCCTACGGTGTATACACAAGTCAGATTTTTTTCTAGGTTCTTGTACCTCACTAAAGCGAGAACCGCTATATGCGTTGGTGACAAATACAACTTGACTGGTAACAAATGCGATCGCTATGGTCATGAAATTAAATCCCAATCCAAACTCCAGTCATTTAATTGCCCAATTCCCCATTTAGTAAAATTAATATATTTATCGTTGCATTTGTTAACAGAAATTGCATTGTTATATTGCAGTTTGTTACTGTTTTTGATGCTTGTGAGGAATATTCCTTTAGACTGAATTTCAATGGCAAAAGATAGGAATAAATACAAATGCACGCAAGCAATTTATTGTGTCATGAGTTTGTAGTTGCCGTATCATTTGTGGCTTGTATTATTGGCTTAGGATTACTGTGGAATTGCCAAGATACGAAAAATGATGAGCAGCAAGAAACAGAGATAATTTTGTTCAGAATGAGCTTTACTTATTGGCTCGTTTATTGTGTAGCGTTTGGGCTAGAAAAGATGGTCTTCCACAATTATGAGCCTGTACTCATGACGTTAAAAATAACGACAGCATTGTCATATTTTTTAACCTTTTCGTGTATTTTGAGTTTACCGCTACATAAATTTGCAGTACACCGAGTTGAAGAATAGGCAATAGCCAACATTTATTTTTTCATTGTTTCATGGCGATCGCAATCATTTCTTCAAGTTTATCCTGAGCATGAACTGTCAGGATAAACACCTCTTGGACTGTCTTACCCTGTCTAGCAATGACTTTGTAACCACCAAGAATGGGTACAGACACACGCAATTGCATCTTAGGTGCGTGACCTTTGACTCTACCAATTACCCCTGGTGTAATGGTTTGAATCCCATTCTGTTGACAGAGCCGCTCTAAAATTGGGATTAAACCAGGGAGGTGAGTGGAATGATTCCAGACTAATCTACCATCTTTGTGAGTATTGGCTTTTGGAGTGTCTGCGCTGGATTTGCCCATGATATTTATTAAGCCGCCTCTAATGGGGCCATTGTTAACCCAGCCCGACGCAGCTGTTGATGATACAATTCTGCTGGTTCTTGAGGGCCTACCCAGACAATTGCTTGCCCTTCATGATGTATCTGATTAGTCAAATCCCAAGCCAAATCACTAGTCATCCCTGGAATATACTTTATCAAACATTCAGCGACGTGTTGAAAAGTATTGAAGTCATCATTTAAAACTATCACCTTATAATTCGGATAAGTCTTACGGACGGTTTGACTCGTTTTTTCTGGAGTGACAGTTGGTGCTGTACCCATAGCAAAGACCACTGCTGAAAGTGTTGTGACCATAAGAGCAGTTAACCAACGAAATTTTACGAAACTACATTACAACTAACTAGTTTAATCCATGTTAGGGGACTAGGGACTGGGGACTGGGGATTGGGGACGGGGGATTAAGGAAACCCAACTTTTGTCTTGTCTTTAACCATGATAGGAAAGGATACCTACAAGCACTCGGACTAATTCTTCTAAGCCTTCAGGAACACGATACAGTTTAATATCTTCTGAAATCAGTTGATTTTCCCGGTTGAGAGTACCAAATTTCCAATCATCTCCATTAGTAACTGCTCTATATAAGATAGTTGACTCATTGTCAACAGACTTTTCTAGGGCTATTAATTCGACTGCTAATTGCGTAAACCCCCTTCTGATATCTGATTGCTTGGCCTCAAGTACCAATAAGGAGTTAAATTTACGCAAGTAATAATCTAATGTGCCTTTAAGTTTTTCACCTACATTAATAGGATATTCACTATATAACTCAGCGTTTGTTTGGTCGCACACTTCAGCCAGAATAGGAGCAATTAAAAATTCTCTGATTGATATTTCAGTAACAGGATTAAAAAGTCTAATATTACGTTGCAAGTATCCTTGCAAAAAGTCTAAATATTTTATTTCCTCAGCATACCTCGGTAAATCTAAATTTGTCCGCTCATAGCTGTATTCAAATTCAGCCAAAATCTCTAATGTTGGGTTTGGTAGTTGAAAATATTGGCTGAAAGTATAGCTCTGGTCTGGGTTTAAGATTCTATATTTGCTCATAGTTTTTCCTGTACAAATCATATTGATCATTTTTGGTCAGGAAATTATATCCCCGACTTTTTAGAAAAGTCGGGGATATTTTTGTTCACATAGGCCATGAAATCACTACCGCCAATCTTCCCAGTTTTGATTAAAAATGGAAGTATCAGGGAAAGCGGTAGGGTTGCCATTCTTTTCTAATAGACGTTTTAGGGCTTGCAGTTGCGGTTCTGGCTTGGGTAAATCGTCTACAAGTTGGTAAGGTGCAACGTTGTTGTTGAGGGCGAAAGCTGCAACAGTTCCCGCCGCCGCGCCAGCAGACCATTCAAAGGAGTGAACCCGATAAGCAGCAGCCGCTATATGACTGGTCGCAATACTTTTACCACCTACAATTAAATTGTCAACTTTTTGGGGAATCATTGCCCTCAGTGCAATTTGGAAGGGATAAGCCTGTCCTCCGCCCCGTCTTTCCCCTGGTCGTTCTGTATTACCTGGTGCTTCTGGAGGGCTTTTCGTCATGCAAGGATGGAAGTCAATGGCGTAGTGACCAATACCCACAGCATCGGGGAAAATGGTGGAACGGGTGCGGCGCATGGCTTTATCTGGGGAAATTTGACCAGAAATTACCGATGTCGCTTCTAAACCTGCCAAGGCTGCTTTTAGCTGGCGATACATATTTGCTGGCAGGGTTTTGCGGTAATATTCATCATTGTAGTTGCGACGGGAAATATCAATCTCCCAAATAGTAAAACCTCCTGGTTGTCCCCAACTGGGACGGCCGATGATACGCCGCCCTTCGCGCATATAAGGATATTTGGATAAGCCATGTGCTGTCCCCATCGGGGAATTTAACCCTGATAAAAAGCGGTTATTGGTTTGTTGCTGTTTTACACCTTTCCCTAGTTGAGAGTCGGTTGTTCCAGCTACTAGCCAGTAATAGTAAGACAGGGCGTGTTCTTCAGCTTTGCGGAAAGTCTCGGTTCTCAGTCCACCCATCCAACCGCCTGGTTTTAATTGTCCTGTGCCTTGTAACTGCTGGCGAGTGTAAACTAAGTTATCTTTCGCAGTCCCAGGACGATAGTCATTACCCCAAGTCCAGTTTTGCATGGATATATCCCCTGGGGTGGGGGCGGTAAAATTCACACCTCTAAATGTAGTGGGTTGTCCCTTGTTTGGACTCCAAATGCGGCGATAGGTAAAAACTAAATCAAAGTTGGCTAACCTCTCTAACTCATAACTGAAGTAGGGAGAGTATTGTAGATAAAATGGCGGCATTTTCTGCGGCTGCGGTTCTTTCGTCGCCTCCATTGCAAAGGTGTAGGTAAAGCCTTGTGTGCAATAGGGTTCATTGCTGGTGCTAGAAGATGAAGGTTCTAGGAAGGAACGCCCATCAATACCTAGACGGTAGGGAACATCAGCTAAAGCAATAATTTCTCCGGTTTCGCTAGCGTCTACAACATACCAGGGAATATTACCTTTGGTTTGCTTGGGAACTAGGCGAATAATACTTTTAGTAAACCGAGACGAGTTGTTGTAGCGATAAGCATCGTCAATAGTTTGCGATAGGGGAAAGGTGTTTAGGGGAGGTGCGCCTTTCGCTGGTTGATGTTGGATGGCGATCGCGCTATTAATTAACTGCCCACCTGTACTAGTATTATTCTTAGAGACTCCCAGTTCTTTAATTACCGTATTGGGAAACCATTCCAACTTACCTTTACCCTTTTTTTCTGCATCTTTGAGCATTTGCGCCAGAACGGTATGAGCATCACGCGGTAAAAAACAGGAATCACTTACCCAACAATCTCCAGGGTTAAGTTGACCGTATTTTTTTTGGATGCGGTTGCGTAGTTCCAAATAGCCACGAGAATAAAACTGGCGACTACGTTGAGTTGGTCTTTCATCTAATGCAGATGTCCCTTGAGAAGAAATTTGTCCTCCCAACCAGTCGGTAATTTCTGTTAAGCAAACTCTTTTTCCGGCTAACAAACCCTCATAAGCTGTAGCTACACCAGAAAGTCCGCCACCTACAACTAAAATCTCACAGTTGACCGTTTTGTCTGGGCTTCTCGGTGGTGCGGCGATGATAGCAGAATGTGGTACAAGGTAGCCAGAGATTAAAGTAAGACTAATCAGTGAGGCTACTTGGTGTCTGCGCTTCATGATGTGAGAACCCTTTTTACTCTGTGCGGACTTGTAGACGTTACCATCCTGGGAATGTTCATGGCAAGGATAAGGGACAGGTGACAGGTGACAGGTGACAGGTTCTGCTTGCGGTATCCTAAGCATATCCCCATCCACCTTAGACAACAAAATTCTGTTATAGATTAGAAAATAAGCACGGCGCAAAAACTGACCAACACATCAGGATGGTTGTGATGAAGAGCAAGAACCAATTTGTTTTATCCTTACTTTTGAAAAGCACCATCGTCTTTTCCCCCTTGCTGCTGTCTGCTGAGATGAGCAATGGACAAACTACACCATCCCCTTCCCCCCAATACATTACCGCCCAGGCAATACCTAATCAACAAGGGGAAGCATTAGCTCAACTGCAAACAGAAAAGCGGATTTTAGAACAAATACAAACTGATTTTGAGCGAGCCTTTAATCGTACAACCGTCTTGCTGAATATTTGGTTAGTTATCTTAAGTTTATTTCCCGTGGCGATTATTGCTTTATTTTGGCTACTGCGACGGGTAGCTATTCGTGAAATTGTAAATAGAGCCATGTCACAGTTGCAAGGAGTGGAAAAACTCGAAGGACAACTAACTCTAGTCAAGCAAGATGCAGAAAATCTTATCCAAGAAGCTAAAGGGATTACTCGCGCTTTAGAAAGGGAAGCTGAAAACCTACAACAAAAAATCAAAACTGAACACGATAATTTATCTTTTGTAACATCAGAGATATTGCAAGCTAAGACAGATAACTTAACTAAACTATCAACAGAAGTTACAAATTTTCAGCAAAAAATTGAGCATTTACTAGCTGAGTTTGCTAGCCAACTATCTCAATTAGAGTTAGAGACACAACAGAGAAGAGATATAACCTTAGAAAATATAGCAAAGACAGAATCAGAGCTTGTTACTCAACTTGGAGAACTACAAAAAGATGCTGTGATTCACAAAAATTTAGTTGGAGAAGATTTAGAAAAAACAAAACTGGAATTTAATCATCAGCTAGGAAATTTATATACTGATACTCAGCAGCATCAAGATAAGATGATGGCAAGTTTAACTAACTTACAATCAGAATTTAGTGTGCAGCTATCTAGATTACAGGAAGATGTCCAGCAGCAAAAAGATATCAAATTAGAAAATCTCCAAGCGATAGAAAGTCAATTCCAATCTCAGGTTTCAGGATTGGAAGCGGATACTCAAGGACATAAAGACACTTTGTTAGAGAATTTAACAAAATTACAAGCAGAGTATGCACAGCAATTATCTAACTCCCACTCAGAAGTGCATATCCAAAAAGATAATGTATTAAAAAATCTGCAAGAATTAGAAAATTTATTCAAAGCGCAAATATCTGAATCACAGTTATATATTCAACAGGAATTAAGAAAATTACAATCGGAGTTTGCATCTAAGCTAGTTGAGCTACAATTAGATGCTCAAAACCGCAAAGAGCAAATTATGGAGGGGTTAGAAAAATCAGGCTCGGAGTTTGTTTCGCAATTTTCAGAATTACAATTAAATGCTCAACAACAAAAATTCTTGATTTTAGAAAAGCTGGAAAAACTAGAAACGGAGTTTGTCTCACAACTATCTGAATTGCAATTAGATGCTCAACAACGTAAAGATGTAATTTTAAAAGAATTTGCCGAAGTTGAACCCGCAGTAATTACAATAGAAGAAGCAACCCCAGCACCTCAGCCAGCAAGAGAAAATGAGCAGACAAAATTAACTGCTGATGATTATATAGAGCAGGGAAATAATTTATTTTCACAAAAAAGTTACGAAGAAGCTATCGCAGCTTACGAGCAAGCGGTGAAAATCAACCCTGATGATGCTATACTATGGTTTAATTGTGGCATTACTTTCGCCAGATTGAAACGTTATAAACAAGCGATCGCTTCGTATAATCGAGCGATCAAAATTCAACCAGATTATTACCAAGCATGGTGCGATCGTGGTGTTGCATTCGGTTATTTAAAGCAACATCAAGATGCTTTTAAATCTTTTGACCAAGCCACCCAAATTAACCCAGAAGATGCCATTGCCTGGATGAATCGCGGTTTAGCTTTGATAGAATTAGAACAATATGAAGAAGCAATTACTTCTTTCGACCAAGCATTAAAGTTCCAAGCAGATTCCCCAAAAGTTTGGGATAAACGCGGTTACACTCTTGTTAGGTTAGGACAGGATGAAGAAGCAATCAGTTCTTTTGATAAAGCTTTAGCAATTAAACCAGACTATGCCAGTGCTTACTATAATAAAGCTGCCTGTTATGCACTGCAAAAACAGGTCAATTTAGCTTTAGAAAATCTGCAACAAGCCATTAATCTTAACCCTAGATATCAAGAAGATGCTGCAAATGATATAGATTTTGATGAGATTGCAGATAATGAAGAATTTAGAACATTAACCACGCTATCTCAGTCATAACTCACCACTCTTTCAAACAAAGCTCGATAAACAGGTTCACCCCTATTTTGCGTTGAAACTTCTCTTTCTGTTGGGACTAATAGGGGGTTTTCTTCTAGCCATTCTCCTATACCGATTTTTTGGAAATGGGGGCTTTCTGCAAAGCGATCGCGCATTTCTACTGCGATAAATTCCATATCTGATTGCAGAAATACCACTCCCCCAACAGGCAAATAATTAGCTAAGTCTGCTACTAATTCTGGTTGTACTACGCGGCGTTTAGCGTGGCGAGTCTTAAACCAAGGATCGGGAAATTGAATAGTAACTCGCTGTAAAATACCTGGGGGTAGAGAAGATAACAAAACTTTTAATGAGTTATTCGCATTACAAAACACGTAATGGAGATTTGTTAAACCTAGCTCAGAACATAACTTATTAGCTTCTATGACTAGGGGTTCGCGAATTTCTAAACCAAGAAAATTCCAATGTGGTTCTATCTGCGCCATTTGTAATACGAATCTTCCCCTAGCACAGCCAATATCTAAATGTAGCGGCTGGTGTAAATTAGCATAAATTTTTTCCCACTCTATAGGATTTACAGGTTGTTGATACTTCTTTGCTAGGGGATTAACGTGTTGACGGACGCGGATAAATGGCAAAATTTATACTCCTGATAATTTAGTCATTAGTAATTAGTCAATTGGGTATTGGGTATTCATTGATTTTTTCCTCCCCTGCTTCCCCTGTTTTATTACCACAATTCCCCATATGTATAAATGTTAAGTATAAGCAATCCTCAGCAGCTTGACAAAGGAGGGGTTATACTTTTTTTAAAAGTGTGCCTTAAACTACCGTTTTTAATAATTTTTTGAAATCAATGGTGCTAAATTTTCGCTTTGCTGTAGTTAGCGACTTACACATCGCTCTTCCTCACACCATCTGGGATCATCCTAGTCGGTTTCATCTAGTGGAAGTGAGTATTTCTGCTTTTGAAAGTGCTATTGAACATTTAAAAGAACTTGATTTAGATTTTATTTTACTGCCAGGAGATTTAACACAACACGGTGAACCAGAAAATCATATTTGGTTACAAGAAAGGTTATCTAAATTACCTTTTCCTGCCTATGTTGTACCTGGTAATCACGATATTCCTGTGTTGATGGCTAATCAGCAATCAATAGCCTGTGCTGATTTTCCCAGTTATTACCGCAAGTTTGGCTATGGAAATACTAATCAACTTTATTACACACAGCAATTATTACCGGGGGTGCGGTTAATTGGTTTAAATTCTAACTGTTTTAATGAACAGGGTGAGCAGATAGGACGTTTAGATGCCCAACAGATGAGATGGTTAGAAGAGGTACTAGCCGCAGCAGTAGATAAACTAGTGTTAGTGATGGTGCATCACAACGTAGTGGAGCATTTACCCCATCAATCCCGCCATCCTATGGCAAATCGTTATATGTTGGCAAATGCCCCGGAATTATTGCACCTACTACGACGTTATGGAGTCAGGCTAGTCTTTACAGGTCATTTACACGTTCAAGATGTTGCCTGTGATGCAGGTGTATATGATATTACCACTGGTTCTTTAGTCAGCTACCCTCATCCTTATCGAGTTTTAGAGTTTCATCGAGATCAACAAGGAAAAGAATGGCTGCAAATCCTGTCTCATCGTGTAGAGTCAGTACCTGATTTTCCTAACTTGCAGCATTCATCAAAGCAATGGATGGGCGATCGCTCTTTTCCATTTCTAGTTAAATTACTTAGCCTACCGCCATTAAATTTACCCATAAACCAGGCACAAGAACTAGCTCCCAGTTTGCGTGATTTTTGGGCAACTATTGCCGATGGAGATGCTTTGTTAGATTATCCCCATTTTCCCCAAAAAGTGCGCCATTACATTCAGACGTATAGTGCGATCGCTCATACTGGTACACCCAGTTTTATTGATAATAACAGTACCTTATTGTTAGAAAAAAGTGCTGAGTAGTGAGTGCTGTTAGCGGTAGCGCGGCGTTTAGCCGGTGCTGAGTGCTGAGTAATGAGTAAACGTGAGTTCGACGAGTTTTAAAAACCCCTCTCCAAACCTCTCTCCTTGTAGGCTACGGTGTACACACAAGTCCAAGTAAAGTAATAACAGAAGGAGTTGAGGGAATTAAAAAGCGGTGGAAAATCCAATCAGAATACACGCTCAAGTAGTTAAGGGAAAAGCATTCGGAGACCCGCGACTCTCAAAAAGGGGGCGGCATTGTACGAAGCAATGGGAAAACATCAATCAGTGAGCATTCGGCTTCTAAGTAAAAATAGAGCCGAACAAGTGGGATATTATCGGTTTTTGGAGGGACGGCAAAACTCGACTGCAACAAAATCCCTATCCTCCTCAATCCCTTGCTTGGGCTACTTGGATTATGCAAGGGCTTGGTGGTTGGTCTGGTTACAAGTCTCAGAAACCTCCCGGTATTACTACTTTGGTTCGCGGTCTTGAGCAATTTGAATCCACTTTTTTTGGCTGGAAACTCGCTCTGGGCAAACTTGTGTGTACACCGTAGCCTTGTAGGGGAGAGGTTTGGAGAGGGGTTTCAAGGATAAGTCGCACATCGCGTAACATAAGTATTAATTGTATGAAAAAATTGTCGGTGACAAAATGCCGCAAATCCGTTTTCTTCTACAGACTTTTACGATAAATTTAGATACATTAAGCCATTGGTGAGTTATGGAGCAAGCAATAAGCTAATCTTCATTCATTTTTCCAGACTGATTCGCTTGTAGTAAGGGCTTCAGCCCTGGTTTTATGCAACTTAAATGCTGATTAGCTTACTACCAGATATTCTCACTCTTGAAGAAGTCTCAGCATACCTAAGACTACCTACTCAAACAGTTGTGCATCAAACAATGATTGGGAATATTCCAGGTCGTAAAATTGAAAACGACTGGAGATTTTTAAAAGCGGCAATTGACGACTGGCTACGTTCAAAAAGTAGTAGGGCTGTTCTGCTTCAACAAGTAGGTGCTTTAGCTGATGATGATACTCTTGCAGATTTAAGAGCCAAAATTTACCAGGACAGGGAACGTTCTGAAGTCGATGCGGAGTCTGAGGCTTAATGTATTTGCTCGATACAGACACCCTCACTCATCTTTATGCTGGACAGCTAAATGTAATTGAGCGATTGAGGTCTGTGGCCTCTGATAATTCACATAAGTATTAATTATATAGGACAAAGATCCAAGTTTTGACTAGGATCTTTGTCCGATGCGGTAATTGGAGCGATCGCTCTATGATTTTTGTATTTACACTCTTACTGAAGACCTCATGAAAACTCTACTCTTTGCTACAGCCCTCGCTACCGCATCTGGATTGGTTTTTGGAACAATGGAAACTGCTTCTGCTTTAACCTGGAAGTGGAATTATTCTGGTAATGGAATAGACGCGATGGGTACTTTCACCACTAATGATACCCCTGACGATTTGGGTTTCTACCAGATTTTGGGAATTAGTGGTACACGCAATGGCGAAACAATTACTAGTCTGCAACCCGTAGGTACTCCAATACCAGGAAACGAACCTTTCAATGTAGATAATTTAATTAGTCTTAGTAGTCAGCAGTTGACGGGTGACGGTTTTGGTTATTCCACATCACAAGGAAACTATGCTAGTCCATTTTTTGCTAGTTTCTTACCAACACCCGGTTATTTAGAAATTTTTTCTGCGCCACCGTTCATCCCAGGTTTTCAAAATCTAGGAACAGAAGATAGTGAGTTACCTATTACTTTTGCTGCAACTATAGTTAGCGTCCCTGAACCCACCTCGATCCTTAGCCTACTCACCCTTGGCACTCTTGGCGCAACTTCTGTCTTTAAACGTAAGCAGTCATCCAAATTCACTGCCAAAAAGTTCAAAAAAGTTCTCTAAAACTATTTATAAAAATCATCATGACTCATTCACTTTCACCAAAGAGGCAGAGATAAAAGGAGTGGGGAGAAAAGGGGAAGGGTTACAATCCTATCCCCTTCATGAATAATATAAAGTGCGTAGGCGGAGCATCGTCGTAGACATCGCACTTTTCGATAGATAAAAAAAGCAAATTATGAATCATCAAGGTCTAATTCTTTGGCTGACAGGGTTAAGCGTGGCGGGTAAAACAACGATCGCCTCATCTGTTGCCCAAGAATTGCGATCGCGGGGTCGCCAAGTAGAATTACTTAATGGTGATTGTTAAGGGACTGTATGCCAAACATCCCAGAGGCTAAAGCCAATACAGAGGAAGTAAGACCAATACGCGGGCGCAAGCCTAAGATGTAGCTAAATCTATCTAAGAAACACCGCTACAAAAGCTTACTCATTACACTCAAGATTTTTGATTATGTAAATTTCATGCCAAAGTGCAAATTAACAGAGCGCGATAATATCAAATGATATGATAACAGCATGAAAGCGTGCAGACAAAACTCCTCATTTCTCCTCAAGAAATCACGTCTCTGTTAGTAGAAAAATCCCCGCATACTGTCATTATCGATACGCGGACTCCAGAAGAGTATGCTATTTCTCATATTCCTGAATCTATCAATATTAGAGATTTCTTTACCTATCTTTTAGAAAATTCCTCCCCCGCAGGATTAAAACAATTACAAGCATATTTTGCGGAAATTATGAGTCAGGTAGGAATATCTGGTGCGGAACGGTTAATTGTGTATGAAGATGCTTTTAATCAAGGTTACGGTCAATCTTGTAGAGCAGCTTTTTTACTAAAATATTTGGGTTGTCCTCATGTATCTGTGTTACATGGAGGCTATAAAGCCTGGCTAGCGGCAGAATTACCTACTACAAATGAAATCCCTGAACGTGAAAGCAGCATATTTAGATTGCATCCCCAGGCTGAGATGATGGTGACGACTATCGAAATGTTAGAGGCAATCAATAATCCAGCAATTATAAAATTGGATGTGCGAGATCGTCATGAATGGCAAGGACTCAGTTCTTCTCCCTACGGTACTGATTTTTGTCCGCGCAAGGGGAGAATCCCTAACGCTATATGGCTGGAATGGCATCGTTTGATGACTTCTGTATCGGGAATCCCGATGTTTCTCTCCAAAGCGGAGATTTTAGAAATTTGTCAATCTGTGGGTATTACTTCCGAGTCTGTTGTGTATGTATATTGCTTTAAAGGTTCTAGGGCTGCTAATACACTGATTGCTTTACAAGACGCTGGAATTAATGCCAAAAATTATTTTGGTTCTTGGAATGAATGGTCTCGTGATTTCTCATTACCGATTGATAGCACAGTGATTCGGTAGCCTATGAGGAAGAGCATAAAATATTGTTAGTCTTTGAGGTTTTATCAGCTATATTATCAAAAAGCGATATCACTCTTTGAAAACTACCGATTCATCATTTAAAGGGCGAACGATGGGAATTGAACCCACGAATGGTGGTACCACAAACCACTGCCTTAACCACTTGGCTACGCTCGCCATCGACATTTTTGATTATAGCACTGATTTGGTAAATTGATCAAGAAAATTTTCTATAGGAACGGACTTTATTGATTCCCAGTCTGGGGAATTTAACTGATATCTAGGGAGTTAACGCTAGAAAGTATGAAGTTATTCAATATTTTGGCATACATTGGTTCTATAGGATTCGCGGCTGTGTTGGGAGTAGCGATGGCAAACACAAATCCTAACCAACCTGCCTATGAGGATTATGCTGTGCAGAAACTGACATCGTACTTAAAAAAAGATGTCTGCAATTCAACAACAAAGCTCATAGAAAAGTTAATCAATACTAACTGTGACAAACTAGTTAGTTCTGCTAACCCCCAAATGCGGCAAATCCTCTCAGCCACGACCGAAAGGCAAGACTTAATTTTGTTTAGTGTGTATCGCACAGAATTCAAAGTGAATTCCTGGATACCTTCTTACAGATTTGAAACCGTAGGCGCGTTTAACAATTTTTATACTTACACCGCAGAGCAACAGTAGGATGGAAGGGGATAGGTGACAGGACAAGAAGCAAGAAGGAATTGGGAATAATCATTGATAAGCCCAGAAAAACGTCTTGTGATGAAAATATGTCCTAATATTGGCTGTTTATATTCTCAAAACCCCGATACAGCTACAGTTTGTCTCAAATGTGGTGAACAGCTTTTACTCAATCACCGTTATCATTTATTACGGCAGATTGGTCATGGTGGGTTTGGTATAACATTCTTGGCAGTGGATGAGCATCTTCCTTCCCAACCTAAATGTGTCATCAAACAATTTAATTTTCCGTCTCAATATGGTCACAACTTTCATCAAGCAGTGAAGTTATTTCGTCAGGAAGCGGTGCGCCTTGATGAGTTGCAACATCCCCAAATACCCAAACTGCTGGGTTACTTTGAACAAAAAAATCGCCTGTATTTAGTGGAATCATGGATTCCCGGACAGACACTCAAAGAGGAATTGCAAGAAAAGGGAGTCTTTAATGAATCCCAGATTGGGCAATTATTGAAAGACTTGTTACCAGTGCTGCAATTTATCCATGACAAGCAAATCATTCACAGGGACATCAAGCCAGCAAATATCATCCGCAGTTCCTCTCAGGGTGAATTAGTTTTAATTGATTTTGGTATTGCCAAACACATCACCGCTACAGCTTTACTACAAACAGGTACTACCATAGGCTCTCCAGAATACATTGCGCCTGAACAAACACGGGGAAAAGCACTACCAGCAAGTGACCTTTACAGTTTAGGTGTGACTTGCATTCATTTATTAACTGGGATTTCCCCCTTTGATTTATTTGATGTGACTTGCGATCGCTGGGTCTGGCGTGATTATCTATTATCAGGGAACACTATCAGCAAGCAACTAGGCGCAATTCTTGACCAATTATTGCAAAATGCCCTCTCCCAACGCTACAAATCGGCGACTGAAGTTTTGCAAGCGTTAAACTCCTGTCCCCGGAATGTTCGGCAACAGCCAGTTAATACGCTGTATTCTGAGGTTGGTGTTGATTATCACAAATTGCGTGATTTACTCGCTTTGAAACAATGGCAATTGGCAGACCAAGAAACTTGGATGGTGATGTGTCAGGCTTTATCAAAGCCAACAGGTAGTTATTTCTTTGTGGGTGATATTGCTAAGTTACCCTATGAGGATTTACAAATAATTGACCAGTTGTGGCTCAAGTACAGTCAAGGACGTTTTGGTTTTAGTGTACAGAAGCAAATCTACGAAAGCGTTGACTGTGATTATGTAAGGTTCTGTACGGCGGTTGGTTGGCATCTATATAACTCTAATTCTCCCCCCAGTTGGCAATTATTTATTGGGTCATTACCTCAAGGATATTTACCCTCGCGGGTGTGGGCTGGTGGGACTCAGTGGTGGCGACATATAGACGCTGTAGCAACAAGATTGGGGAGTTGAGGGGGGAATTTTAAACCCACGTTCGTGCAGCGTCCCGTAGGGAGAGGCGGGGAATTTACCGAGTGCAAAAGTGCTGTAAAGCCCTGTGGGCATAGCTGCGCTTAGAGCGGAAGCGGGGCGTTGAGCAGCATACTCTTTTTATTACTCAGCACTCAGCACTCAGCACTCAGCACTCAGCACTCACCACTCACCACTGAGTGCGGTCAATTGAGGAAGTAAAGCAGCGAAAGCTTTACCTCGATGACTAACTGATTTCTTTACTTCTAGCGTCATCTGGGCAAAAGTCAATTGCTTTTCCGGAACATAGAAAACCGGATCGTAGCCAAAACCACCATCACCACGCGGTGCATGAAGAATTTCGCCAGGACAAATACCTTCAGATTGAATAGCAATATTACCGTCCGGAGAAGCGATCGCAACTACACACACAAATTGAGCTTTGCGGTTTACTTCGCTACCTAATTCCCTAAGTAATCTGGCAATTCGATCTGAGTCGGATGTACCATAACGGGCAGAATATACACCTGGTGCGCCATTGAGGGCATCTACTTGTAAACCAGAATCATCTGCGATCGCCCAATTTCCTGTCGCTTTCGCTACTTCAGAGGCTTTCAGACAAGCATTTGCCGCAAAAGTATCACCGGTTTCTTCAATTTCTAATTCTTCCGGCTTGAGTTTTAATTCCCAGTCGGTATCTTTGAGGTAAGCTTGCATTTCCCGCAATTTACCAGGATTACTTGTAGCTACGATAAGTATAGTCATTAGTTCTGAGAAAATTCGTAATTTCTAATTCGTAGTTCATAATTACGAATTACGAATTACGAATTATTAATTAATCTTACTCTGCCCAGTGTTTTGCCCAAGCTAGGGTTTTATGTACTTCTTCTAAGCTGGAAGCTTCGCAGTAGAGGCGTAAAACTGGTTCTGTTCCACTGAATCTGATCATTAACCAGCTATGATCAGCGAGGCGGAATTTGTAGCCGTCGATGGTTTTACAGTCAATTACGGCTTTACCTGCAATTTCTGTTAATGGTTGAGTTTCCAGTTGTTGCACAAGACGCGCTCTTACTTCCATGCTGGCTAGGGGCAAATCAATGCGATCATAGGCTGAGGTAAAGCCTGTTTGCTGTTGTAAGTGGCGATAATAATCTCCTAAATCTTGCCCCGATTCTGCGATCGCCTCTAAGACATACAATGCTGATAATAGGGCATCTCTTTCTGGTATATGGCTACCATAACCAATCCCTCCCGATTCTTCCCCACCTAACAAAACTGGTGCGGCTAACATCCGGTCAGCAATGTATTTATACCCAACTGCTGTTTCAAATACTGAGAGGTTATGTAGTGCGGCTACCTTGGGAATCAAATCTGAACCACTAACGGTTTTGACGATTTCGCCTGTAAAGTTGCGTCTCTGGGTGAGGTGGTCGATTAATATGGGGATGAGAACTTGGGAACTTAAAAAGTTAGCGTTACCATCAACGGCGGCGATGCGATCGCAATCTCCATCAAATACCAACCCTACTGTTAAACCTGATTTATCAGTGTCTCGGTGAGTTTTGATAACATTAAATAGTGCAGACAGATATTTTGGTAAGGGTTCTGGCGCACCGCCACCAAATAGGGGGTCGCGGCTGCTATTGATTTCTTGGACACGTTCACCTAATAATCTGCCCAAACCGCTTGCGGCTGCACCGTGCATGACATCAGCAAATACGGTGAGTTTCCCAGAGGCGATCGCTTCTCGGAGTTTGGCGATATTAACTTTTTTTTCTAAACCTCGGGTATAACTCGGCCAAGGATCAAATATTTCTAACTTACCGGGGGTAGATGCTGGTGGTACAGCTACTGATAACTGTTCTTCTATATTTTTTGTAACTTCTGGTGATACTGAACCACCAAAATAACCTTTGACTTTTAATCCTAAATATGAACCTGGGTTATGGCTAGCTGTAATTACTAACGCACCTAAAGCGTTGAGTTGTTTTGCTGCCCAACTAAAAGCGGGGGTTGGAGCATAGCTTTCACTCAGCAGAACATCAAAGCCTATGGCTGTAACAGAATTGGCAACGGCACGGGCAAAGTCTTCTGCCATAAATCGGCGATCGTAACCCACAATAATAGTGCGGCTACCTACTTCCGAAAAATATGTATCATATAATACTTTTGCTGCAACTGGCGCGACCAAAGCTAGACGTTCAAAGGTGAATTCATCACCAATTACGCCCCTCCAGCCGTCTGTACCAAACTTGATGGGGCTAGCTATAACTGGCATTCAGGTATCCTCGGTAGTACACTTGAGGATTCTAGCATTTGTACAGTTGGCTCAGTAGCAAAAGAGGCGTAAGAAGGTGATAGGTGATAGGTGACAGGTGACAGGTGATAAGTGACAGGTGAATTTTAGATTTTAGATTTTATGTGCATGGGCGCGACAATTATGGCAAACATTAATTGGTGTGGAATCAATCAAACTAATTCCTGTAATTTCTCCTGTTCGCGTATGCAAAAAACAGCACAATAACATTAGACACCAAGGCATCAATTCCACAAATCTTGTGTAGCTGACTAAAGAAAGGAAATGCCTCACGCCATCCAGGAAGCACCTGCAAGGTATAAAATTCTTTAAAAGTTCTATAACCACTGCCATGAAAGGCGATGACTATTGTCATCACTTCTGATAGGTGCATTCTTGATTTACTGCGCCTTTCTCCTTTCGTTGATGGCAATTGTGGTACTTGCTTCCACAGATTTTCCCATTGGTTACAAAAATCATCTACGTCATAGAAAATTTCCGTGATGTCGAGGTGAGAGCCGAGACTCCTGATTTTTCTGATATATTTTTTAGTCTCGGTGTTTTTTTAGGTTGTTTTCACCTCTTCTCCATAACTCTTAGTTATTTTTCCTCTCTCATTGCTCAAATCCTCTCTGAGCAAGCTTTCTAACTCTCTATCGCCATCGAACTCACGTTATTTTAAAAACCAGGATGAGCAGCTTCTCAAATTCAGTGCTTTTACTGTGTTATTTATAAAAAGTTTATACTTAAAATATAAAATATTTAAATATTATTTAATCTGTCAATTCTTGTTTAACAGGCAAAATTTTGCGTAGGGAAACTAGCCATTAATTTAGGACTGACATTCTATGGAAGATTTAGTATTGATTGACCCAAGTATTTCTGGGACAATTCAGACAGGTAGTGAGTATATTGAAAAACAACTCCAACAAATTAGTCAGAAAATTTCAACCATAATTTATCAAATTGTTGCTGATAAACAAAGAGCTAATGCTTGTAGCTTTATTAGTCCAAATTGTGACAGTATCCTAGCAGTCAAATCATCCCAACTGCAAGGGGATATTCACAAATTAATTTCAATCATTCATCCAGAAGACCAAAAAAGTTTTCAGGACTCGCTGAATTTCGCCATCCATTCTTTACAGAACTGGCATTGGTCAGGACGGCTAACTTTACCTAATGGTGAATTTAAGTGGTTTCAAGCCATCTCTGAAATAGACCAGGCACTGACTGACAAGATTATTTTCAATGGTTTACTGATACCTATTACTAATCCCAAAGTTCATGATGTCAACAGTGCCGCCAATTTTCACTATCTTGTAGAAAATGCTAATGATATTATTTACTCCTTTGACACTCAAGGAATTATTACTTATTTATCTCCCCACTTTACTGAAGTTTTTGGTTATCCTACCTCAGATGTGATAGGAAACTCATTTTTTACTCTCATTCATCCCCATGATTTACGCAAGTGTTATAGCTTCCTCAATTGCCTTCTGAAAACTGGGGAGAAAAAGTTAGGACTAGAATTGAAATGCCAACTGAAGGATAAAAGTTTTTGTTGGTGTAAAACTAATATTTCACCTATTAAGAATCAAACTGGCAGTGTTGTAGCTTTCCAAGGAATTCTTCATGATATTAGTGAGTATAAACTCATGGAAAGCTCTCTGCAACAACAAACTAATATTTTGCAGATGATCCTTGACAAAATGAGTGAGGCAGTGGTTGTTGCTGATGAACAAGAGACGTTTCTCGTCTTTAACGCGGCGGCGAAACGAATCTTTGGAAATGGTGCCACTGAAACAAAAAGTCAGCAGTGGTCACAACAATATGGACTTTTTTTACCAGACCAAGTAACACCAATTGCTGGCCCAGACTTGCCATTGACACGGGCAGTTAGAGGAGAGACAGTAGACAATGTGGAAATTTTTGTGCGTCATGCTCAAGCACCGGACGGCTTATGGGTACTAGTTAGTGGCAGACCATTAATAGATGCTCGTGGAGTGCTACAAGGAGGAGTTGTTGTCTGTCGTGATATTACCGAGCGCAAATAAGCCGAAGCAGATTTGTTTCGCTTGGCGGCAATTGTAGAATCCTCAGAAGATGCCATTATCAGTAAAACTTTGAATGGAGTGATTGTTAGCTGGAATGCTGGGGCAGAAAAACTCTTTGGTTATCAGGCACAAGAACTAATCGGTCAACCTGTAACGCTGCTTGTTCCTGCGGAACGCATCGATGAGGAAGCCCAAATTTTGGAGAAATTGAAGCGCGGAGAACGGGTTGAACACTTTGAAACTTTGCGTCAACGCAAGGATGGGACGCTGATTAATATTTCTCTGACGATTTCTCCAGTCCTGGATACAACAGGCAGAATCATCGGTATTTCTAAAATTGCTCGTGATATTAGTAATCGCAAACAAGCTGAAGCCGCTTTGCTCAGGTCAGAAGCCCAGTTGCGCCAGCAAGCAACTGCTTTGAAAAATACCTTAGTCGAAATCAAGCGAATGCAGACTCAGCTAGTGCAAAATGAAAAAATGTCCTCTTTGGGGCAGTTAGTCGCTGGTGTAGCCCATGAAATTAATAATCCAGTCAACTTTATTCACGGCAACCTAGCCTATGTGCAGGAATACGTTGAGGATTTATTAGGATTTGTGCAGTTGTATCAGCAATATAACCCCAACCCTGCCCCTGAGATTCAAGCTGCTGCTGACGATATCGAGCTGGAGTTTTTGCAGGAGGATTTACCGAAAATGTTGGCTTCTATGAAGCTGGGAACGGAACGCATTCGCCAGATTGTGCTGTCGCTGCGTAACTTCTCTCGGATGGATGAAGCTGAATTCAAGGCGGTTGATATTCACGAAGGTATCAATAGCACCCTGCTGATTCTGCAACATCGGCTCAAAGCCAGACCCGAACGCCCAGAAATTCAGGTAATCAAAGACTATGCTGCACTACCACTCGTAGAATGTTATGCCGGACAGCTCAACCAAGTATTTATGAATATCTTGACTAATTCAATTGATGCGCTCGAAGATAGCAATGCCAATCGCACTTATGAGCAGATTCAGGAAAATCCAAATCAAATTACAATTCGGACATCAGTTATCGATACTGTATGGGTAGAAGTGGCTCTCAGGGATAACGGGGTCGGTATTCCTCAAGAGATTAAACACCGAATATTTGATCCCTTCTTCACCACCAAACCGGTTGGGAAAGGCACTGGAATGGGGATGTCCATTAGCTACCAAATCGTTACAGAAAAACATGGCGGCAAATTGGAGTGCTTCTCAAAACCCGGAGTAGGAACTGAGTTTATCATTCGGATTCCTCTCCAGCAACAAGTTCATCAAGCAGTTTAGCTGGATACTCGCGGTTGCCTACTAATTTTCAATGTCTACATGATTGTAAACCGCCGTAGATAAGCGCAGCAATTCTCATAATGAGAATTGCTGCGATAAGCGAGAAATCCTTGCTCTAGCTTTAATCGAAAACATCTGGAGAAAACATATCCCATAAGACTTGAAAATATGGCATTAAATGTTGAGATTGTTCAGGAATCAGCCGAGCTTGTATTTCTTGTCTTAGCAAATGTAGCATGAAGCGAATTAGTTCCCAATGTACTTTTAATGTGGGATAAAGCATCACACACAGGGGGAATAACTCTTGTTGAATAGCTGCAATGTTTCCCTCTAATGCACAGACCCACAAATATACTTGGAACATCTCTACATCTCTGATGCTAGAGATTTTGACTACTGAGTCACTCAAACGACCAGACAGACAATAGTAATTGGGATGAAGTTCAATTACCCTTTGACAAATCTTCTTAGCAATTTCTGTACTGATTGGTAATAGCTGCTGCACTGCTCCCAATGCAGGGGACTGATAATCATGATTTGCTGCTGCATCATACGCTCGTTGCAGTGGCATATATAAGTGGTCATCAATGACTTTAAAATATGCACTAACAAGTGCTTGCTCTACAGAATCTAATGGTTGTAAGAGCATTTGGCTAGTGTAATGAAACTGCATACTCACAAAGCCAATCACTCTAGGGTCAATACAAGTGTATTTTTTTCTCATCGCCCCGATATCTGCACTAATTACTCTAGCTAACTGGCTAGGAGCAACTTGTTCGGTAAACACTTCTAATGCCTGTTCACCAAATGAATTAGCTTCATATGCCGATTTCATTACTAGCGAAAGAGGCCGCAACGTAGCTTGTTGAGTATAGACATTTAAAGTTTTTTGGTAAATCATAAAAGAATCCCCTGCCACTTCCCAAGGATTAATTAAGTTGGCATCTATAGCGTGACGTTTGATTTCTGCCGATAACAGTGCCTCTGTTTTATTCCAAGCTTTAGCACTGATACTGCGTAAAGATTCCATGATCTTGTTAGCAGTTTTTTCTCGTCCTGCTCTTGAGACTATTTCTGATAAATCCAACTGCTCATCACTTTCTTGATGGCTGCTATCAACCTGGAGATTCTGTAAATACTTTTTAGCCCATTGTTGTGCTAAAGATTCAACTGAACTCTGATTTATGCTACCTATAACTGGTAGAGAGTCTTTCTCTAAAACTTTTAAATTTAGTGCCATTAATCTACTACTCAAATATTTGCAATAATCTTAATATCTAGAATAAACCTTTGAGTAAGCGATTGCCTGATGAGATTTACTGAAATTATCTAAAGTTAATTTAAATAGAGATGAAGACTGGTCAGTTATCGGTTCCTGAAAAAACAAAATATAACTACACTTAGATAGTTTAATTGTCTAGTCAGGCAAATTTATATATTTAAGGATAACGGAAATGCTCAATGATACTACCATTTAGCTTTTTTGTGAGCAAACAATATTGTTGAATTTGTAGATTTCCAGAAACAAGACATTTTACCCTGCAAGCCCAGTTAGTAGGATGTTCATTCCATTCCAAAATTATCCAAACTTCCCACAACCCATTTGCTAGTTTGTGTGTATTTAGTCCGAAATACTCTCCGGTTAAATATTGTTCAGTAGGAATACCCAATTGAGTTATTCGAGTTAAGCAGTGTTTTAATAATTTTTCTTTATTCATCAGTGTCATAGGGGCTTAGTGGTGCAGAAAACTTTCTGGAGTCTCAAGTTGAGAAAACCGTGACACGCGAGAACTCAATTCGCGTCTCGAACAGCGCGCGTTTTTTGAGGGAAGCAGAGGCAGATGGAGGACTCTTTGAGGTAAGGTGGCTAAACTGGGAATGGGAAGATGTTGATAACACAAGCGTTTAATCTCGCGTAATCCTAATTGCAAAAAACTCAATCCCCTTAGAGGGTGACAACCTACCTATAAAGGTTGCTGCATAAGAGATAGGGCATAGA
>NZ_CAWUDL010000041.1:0-58915 GCF_963920945.1 Anabaena sp. CCY 9402-a | reverse complement strand
AAGATTCTTCAAGAGTTTGGTACAAACTATGTAATTAATTTTGTTTAGCTACTTACCACCTCCCATTTGTTCAACTATCTCCCGTAGGGAAGTACCCATTGGCACTTCTATTAAACCTGTGTTTTTAATTTTGCCAGCGAGTGCAAACACCTTTGTACCTTTGCTTTTAGCAGTACCGATACTAGCAAACCAATCAGCACCTTTACGGATAATGGGTGCAATATTCGCAAAGGTTTCGACGTTATTAATTAAAGTAGGATGTCCCCATAAACCAGATTCAGCCGGATAGGGGGGACGTGGGCTAGGAAGACCGCGTTTACCTTCGATAGAAGCCATGAGAGCAGTTTCTTCACCGCAAACATAAGCCCCTGCACCGATGCGGATATCAATTTTAAAATCAAAGGGAGACTCGAAGATTTTACTACCTAAAATACCGAGGCGTTGAGCTTGATTAATGGCAGTTTGCAGACGTTTGATCGCGGTGGGATATTCTGCCCTTACATATATATAACCTTGACTTGCACCGACAGCATAACCTGCGATCGCCATTGCCTCTAATACTCGATGAGGATCACTCTCTAGCACACTCCGATCCATAAATGCACCTGGATCTCCCTCATCGGCGTTACAGATCACAAATTTGCGCTCTCCTTTCGCCTTAGCCACCGTCGCCCATTTCAAACCTGTGGGATAACCTGCACCACCCCTTCCCCGCAAACCACTGCGGCTAATAGGATCCACAACCTCAATTGAGGTCATATCCCGCAGGACATGATAAAGAGCCTGATAACCTTTTTTCTACCAACGCTCCAAAAGAGGACACCTCGCCTCTCTACCAATTCAAAATTCAAAGTTAGCAATCCCCTCTATCCCCTATCCCCTGTCCCCTATTTTCAGCCATCCTTGTACACTTTCAGCCACTGATTCGGGGGTTTGATTGCCTAAAACTGTCCCATCAAACACTACCGCCGGCGCAATACCACAAGCACCCAAACAGCGTGCTGTGAGTAGCGATAATTGACCATCAGCAGTAGTTTCTCCCGTGTGGATGTGAGTTAATTGTTCTAGATTTGCCAAAATTGCTTGAGAGCCTTTGACATAACAAGCCGTACCTGTACACACCACACAGCTATGAGTGCCTTGTGGTGCTAAGGTAAACAAATGATAGAAGGTTGCTACCCCATAAACTCGACTAGGCGGTAGTTTCAGGCTATGGGCAATATACAGCAATAAATCATTTTCTAAGTAGCCAAAGAGTTCTTGAGCCTTATGGAGAATTTCAATCAGTGCATCTTGTTGATACTGATGACGCTTGAGAGTTGCGTCTAGCATCTTCAATCTTTTATCTCCACTAGGATGAGTCTGATGTGGTGGTGATGTAGTTTTCATTCTCCCCTATACCCTCTACACTGATACCTCTTGGGGTTTTTGCAAGTCGTCTTGAGAGTTTGCTTGTTCCTTCACTGGAAAATGGACTATGTGAACTGAACAAGGAGCATGGTGCAGGACATAGTTACTTACACTACCCAGAAAAAATTCTTTCAACCCGCCTAGACCCCTGTGTCCCATAACGATTAAATCAGCATTCCAGGTAGCCGCTAATTTACAAATTGTGCGTCCAGGACTACCCAAGATTTGTTGAAATTGTGTGGGGACTCCTGCGGTGTTGGCTTTAGCACTGTAGGATTGCAATATTCTCACACCTTCATCTTTAAAGCGATCCCATTCTTTTTGATATACCTCAAAGCTTTGACCGCTTAGTCCTGGATAATAGTCATAACTAGACACCATCGGGATGTTAGGACTTCCATCTTCCTCTGGTGACAAGATGTGTACTAACAGCAAGTTACCTTGGGTGGCTTTTGCTAAAGCTAATGCTTGCTCAAAAACCTGTTGTCCCATTTCTGAGCGATCCAATGCGACTAAAATGTTTTTCAGCATATAGACCTCTGTAAGTATTTATTTGTGAGGTTTTTAGTTTTCAAAGTAAGTTCTTCTAGTAGTTAGTTTTAGTTACAGGTGACAGGGGACAGGTGAAAAGAAAGCAGGGGAAGCAAGGGAAGCAGGGGAAGCAGGGGGAGAAAAATACAATGCCCAATAATGCCCACCCACTCACTACTCACTACTCACTACTCACTCTTACTACTGCCCACTCAGGACTCAACACTGGCTAAACGCTGTAACACTCATTACTCATTACTCATTACTCATTACTCATTACTCACTTCTTTGCCTCTCATTATTGTTTATATGACAACAAGTTGAGGAACTTGTGAAGAAAGCCGTAACTCTTATCGGAGTTTTGTGGGGAACAATATCCCTTGGTTCTTTTATCGGTCTGATTTCTGTGGCTTTTAATCATCATTAGTGAGAGCCAAGAACCCCAGTTTTTTGGCTCTCGATGCTCACAAATTAAATAGGACTGCTATGTAGCGATCGCATAATGGCATAATATTCTTGTAAAGCAATATAATCTAAGTGCTATTTTTTGATAACAACATCTGTCCAATGCTATATTTCAAGACTCATTTCATCTATTTCTAAAGATTGATAAATGTTGATATTTATGAAATAATATTAATTGTCAGGAGATAGATAATTTAAAATATTTTTAACTCGCCAATATTAATACTTTAATTTCTCACACAAAGATAGAAAAATATTTCAGTTTTATTATTTATTAAATTAAGATTTAATATGAAAATTTTAATTGTAGAGGATGACGAATTAAATGCCTATGCACTGAGTGCCGTCCTCACAAATCAAAACTATGTGGTGGAAGTTGCTGGTGATGGTAATGCTGGTTGGGATTTAATAGAAACGTATGACTATGATTTAATTCTTTTAGATGTGATGCTACCCAAGCTAGATGGGATAAGTCTTTGTCGGCAAATTCGCTCTAGTGGCAGACAAATGCCAATTCTGTTGTTGACAGGTTGCGATAGCAGTCATGAAAAAGCTATTGGTTTAGATGCGGGTGCTGATGATTATGTAGTCAAACAATTTGAAGCAGAAGAATTAGTAGCCCGGATACGTGCGCTATTAAGACGCAGTGGGACAATATCACAACCAATACTAGAATGTGGTAATTTGCGGCTCGATCCTAGCAGTTGCGAAGTTACCTATGGACAAAGTTTGCTATCACTAACGCCCAAAGAATATGCTCTATTGGAATTATTTTTGCGAAACCGTCGCCGGGTGTTTAGCTGTAGCATGATTCTAGAGCATCTCTGGTCTTATGAAGATACTCCTAGCGAAGAAGCAGTCCGCACCCATATGAAAGGATTGCGAATGAAGCTGAGAAATGCGGGAGCATCAGGGGATTTAATTGAAACAGTTTACGGAATTGGTTATCGACTCAAATCACAGGAAGAGGGGAAGAGGGGAACAGGGGCGCAGGGGCGCAGGGGCGCAGGGGAGAAAGGAAAATCTGCATCTGTTGGGAAGTCTCAGTCAGATTCAACGCTGACAGGAATAGCGGGAATTTGGCAGAAATTTTATGGCCGAGTGGATGAACAAGTTAGAGTCCTAGAGCAAGCGGCAACAGCACTGAGTCAAGAGGCTTTAAATTCAGAATTGCGGTTACAAGCAAGACAAGAAGCTCATACATTAGCAGGTTCTCTCGGTACGTTTGGTTTACCGGAAGGCTCAAAGTTAGCACGCAAAGTTGAGCAGGTGTTGAAATTAGATACAACTTCGACACCAACAGAAATTAGCAAATTACAAAAGTGGGTGAAGTTATTGCGCCAAGAAGTCGCATCGCAAAAACCAGCCGGAGATTCTTCAAAATCTACAACTAATTCACTTCCCTTAGTGTTGGTAGTTGATAGTGATGCTGTTTTAGTTGAACAGTTAACACAAGCATCGGTTGGTAGAGAATTCCAATTAACTACTACCACTAATCTAGAGCAAGCCAGAAATGTACTGTACCAAGAACATCCTAGTATAGTTCTGCTAGACCCTAACGTTACTATCCATCAAGAAGATAGCTTACATTTTTTAGCTGAACTTGCCCAACGCAAACCACCTGTACCAGTGGTAGTTTTTACAAAACAGACAGATTTTCAGCACCGCTTGCAACTAGCGCGTCAAGGTGAACATACCTTTTTACAAAAACCCCAACCTACAGGCGAAGTTTTAGAAGCGATCGCTAAAATCATACAACAAGTTCCCAATGGCGCAGCCAAAGTATTAGCTGTAGACGATGACCCCAAAATTCTCGCCTTATTGCAAACTCTCCTCCATCCTTGGGGGCTAAAAGTTATTACCCTAGATGATCCCCGGCGTTTTTGGGAAACATTAAAAGCCGAAACTCCAGACTTGTTAATTCTAGATGTGGAAATGCCACATACCAACGGCATAGAACTCTGTCAAGTAGTTCGTAATGATGCCCAGTGGAGTGAGTTACCAATACTATTTCTCACAGTCCACAGCGATGCTGAAATCGTCAATCAAGTCTATAGCGTAGGTGCTGACGATTTTGTCAGCAAACCCATCGTTGGGCCGGAATTAGTCACGCGCATTATCAACCGCCTAGAAAGGGTGAAACTATTAAGGCGGGTAAGTCAAAAGGAAGTAGGAGACAAGGTAGAGTTTCTACCCCTACCCCCTGCCTCCTACCCCCCCCTGCCCCCTGCCCCCAATCCCTTCTTCACCGACGGACGCGCCATCTTTGATGCTGAACCAGAGTGCGTCAAAATTGTGGCGGCTGATGGCACTTTATTAGAAATTAACCCGGCGTGTTTGGCAGCATTAGAGGCAGATAACGCCGCCGCCGTGGTGGGTAAATCTGTGTATGATCTGATTGTCCCCGAATACAAACAGGCATTTCGTCACCTCAATGAGAGTGTTTGTCAAGGCCAAAAAGGGAGTCTGGAATTTGAGATAATCACTTGTCGGGGTCATCGTCGCTGGATGGAAACTCACTCTGTCCCTTTACGTAACGCCGCAGATGGTAGCTGGGTACAGTTGGCAATTACACGGGATATTACCAATTACAAACAAGTCCAAGCAGAAGTTCAGCGCGTCAATCGCACATTGCAAACCTTGAGTGGCTGCAATCAAGCATTGATTCGTGCTAACAATGAAGAAGATTTCCTGCATCAAGTTTGCGATATTTTAATCAAAGTCGGTGGTTATCGCCTCGCCTGGGTAGCCTACGCCGAGAATAATCTTCAGAAAGATATTTATCCAGTTGCTCAAGCAGGCTACGAAGATGGATATCTGCAATCTCTCCATCTGACTTGGGCAGACACAATTCGCGGTCAAAGTCCCACTGGAACAGCCATCCGTACAGGCAAAACTACAATTATTCAAAATATTTTGGCTGATTCCCAGTACGAAATCTGGCGTTGTCAAGCGATGAATCAGGGTTATGCTTCTTCAATTGCTTTGCCTTTAATAGCTAATGGTCAAGCCTTTGGCGCATTGAATATTTATGCGGCTGAACCGGATGCTTTCAATGTGAATGAGGTGAAACTGTTACAAGAACTGACAGCAGACTTAGCTTATGGAATTTTAGCATTACGCAATCAGCGCGATCGCCAACGAGCCGAAGCCGCACTCAAAAACAGTGAAGAAAGTCTGGCCCTCGCCCTAGAAGCAGTTAACTTAGGGATTTGGGACTGGAATCTCACCACCAACCAAATTACTTGGTCTGATGGTCATGCCCGATTATTTGGGATGAAACCCAGTACCTTCAATGGCTCTTATGAAACCTTTAAAAACTGTGTTTTTCCAGAGGATTGGCCTGCTTTAGAGCAAGCATTTCAGGATGCCCAGCACCAAAAAACCGATTACAATCATGAATTCCGCGTAGTCTGGCCAGATGGTAGCATCCACTGGATTGAGGGAACAGGTCAACTGTACTACAACGAAGTAGGCGAAGCTGTACGAATGCTGGGTACAGTCAGAGATATCAGTAATCGTAAGCAAATTGACGCTGACCTAAAAGCCGCTAATAACGAACTAGAATTAAGAGTAGCAGAACGTACTGTTGAGCTAGTTAATGTCAATCGCCAGCTACAATCACAACTCGATGAACGCCAACAGATACAAGAAGCACTGCGGATTTCCCAAATCAGATTGGCACGCATTTTAGACATTGCTGACGATGCCATTATTTCCATTGACGCTAGCCAAAAAATCACCATCTTTAACCAGGGTGCAGAGAAAATTTTTGGCTACTCTGCCGAAGAAATTATCGGACAGCACCTGAATGTCCTCTTACCCCAGCGTTTTGCTGAGGCACACCGTCAGCACGTTTCTGGCTTTGGACAATCTCCCAGCTTGGCGCGACGCATGGGAGAGCGGCGGGAAATATATGGTTGTCGCAAGGATGGGACGGAATTTCCGGCAGAGGCTTCTATCTCGAAGCTATACATGAACAGTGAAGTATTTTATACGGTAATATTACGTGATGTTACAGAACGCAAACAAATCGAGCGTATGAAAGATGAGTTTGTTTCTGTAGTCAGCCATGAACTGCGTACACCCCTGACCTCAATTCACGGCTCATTAGGAATGCTCACCAGTGGATTGTTACTAGCAGACTCAAAACAAGGTAAACGCTTGCTACAAATTGCTACCGACAGCACAGAACGCCTAGTCCGCCTGATTAATGACATCCTCGACATTGAAAGAATTGAGTCAGGTAGTGTGAAGATGGAACGCGAAACCTGCAACCTGACAGACTTGATTGAGTCATCTGTCAGTATTATGCAGCCCTTGGCGAATAAAGCCGGAGTTAAACTATCAATTGATAGCCCATCAGTAGAATTATGGGTAGATCCCGATCGGGTTGTGCAAACGATAACTAATCTACTGAGTAATGCCATTAAATTCTCGCCACCGGAAAAAACAGTCTGGCTAGTAGCTCAACAGTACGGTGATGAAGTCTTGCTGACAGTCAAAGACAACGGACGCGGTATTCCGGCTGACAAAATCCATAGTATCTTTGAGAGGTTTCAACAGGTCGATTCTTCAGATTCACGCAACCATGAGGGTACAGGTTTAGGCTTGGCTATTTCCCAGAGTATCGTCCAACAGCATGGAGGACGGATTTGGGTAGAAAGTGTTGTAGGGGAAGGTAGCAGTTTTTACTTTACCTTGCCAATTTTACCGAAAAGATGGGTCTAAAGCCCCGTCCTATAAGGACGGCTTTTTATTGTATAAAGACTTAAGCTAGGAGATACAGAGTTTTTAACTAAAGAACGTGTCACCACCCAAGAATTTGAACAACGAGTTATAGAACTACTGCAACGAATTACTCACAACCAAAAAGAGGACAAGCCATCGTGAAAACCAAGCGCATTCTAGTGGTTGATAACGAGCAGTATATTCAAGAAGTCGCCAAAGTCTGCTTAGAGACAGTAGCAGGCTGGGAGGTGGTGACAGCTAGTTCTGGTCAAGAAGGTATCAATCAAGCTGAAACTTACCAGCCAGATGCTATTCTTTTAGATGTGATGATGCCTGATATGGATGGAATCGCTACCTTTGAGAAATTGCAAGCTAATCCAGCCACCAAGGCAATCCCCGTAATTTTATTAACCGCCAAAATCCAAGCTTCTGACCGTCGCCGCTACTCTCAATTGGGAATGATAACAGCGATCGCTAAACCTTTCAATCCCTTAGAATTAGCCGGTCAGGTAGCTACAGCACTAGGTTGGAATTTAGATACATAGATAGTCATTAGCTTTTCTCCTCTGCCCCTATACCTATGTCAGCTTCAATGCTTGTATAGTAACAACTAGCACAAATTACGAATTACATTAGCGGAGCGGGGCGCAGCCCATTACAAATTATTTATGATCTCTTCTAGCCAAAAACTGCGGCAGTTGCTTGCAAAACCTGAAATTATTGTGATTCCCGGTGTTTATGACTGTCTCAGTGCCAAACTGGCGGAAAAGATAGGTTTTGATGTAGTTGCTACCAGTGGCTTTGGTATAGCAGCTTCTACCCTGGGTTTACCGGACTACGGTTTTCTCACCGCTACAGAAATGCTCTACAGTGTAGGCAAAATTGCTCAGTCGCTGAGTGTGCCTCTGATTGCAGATTTAGATACTGGCTATGGTAATGTTCTCAACGTCATGCGGACTATCAAGGATGCTGTGCAGTTGGGTGTGGCGGGTGTCTTACTAGAAGACCAAGAATGGCCGAAAAAGTGCGGTCACTTTGAAGGAAAACGAGTCATCCCCACAGAAGAACACGTGGGGAAAATTAAAGCCGCAGTCGAGGCGCGGGGTGATAGTGGTTTAGTAATTATCGCCCGTACCGATGCCCGTGCGCCTTTGGGTTTAGAAGAAGCGATCGCTCGTGGTCGCGCCTATATTGCCGCCGGAGCAGATATACTCTTTGTAGAAGCACCGCAATCTGTAGAAGAATTAAAAGCGATCGCATCTGCTTTTCCCGATATTCCATTAGTAGCTAATATTGTGGAAGGTGGTAAAACTCCATCTCTTTCGGCAGATGATTTACAAAATTTAGGCTTTAAAATTGTCTTTTTCCCATTAACTGGCTTATTAGCAGTTACCCAAACTCTCACCAATTGTTTAACTCATTTAAAACAACAGGGAACTACAGCCAATTTTACTGACTTAGTTAACTTTAAAGATTTTCAAGAACTCGTCGGTGTTCCCCAATTTCTGCAAATGGAAAAGAAATTCACTCTAGAAAATGATGAATAAATTACCAGAATTCATCCAATACAAAGATACATACGATATTACCCAAAATAGTATTCTTACCCTGTATAAAGCTAATCAATGGTCATCAGCAGAGAAACCAGATTTACTTTACCAAGCTTTGATGAATTCCCATTCGCTCATTTCTGCATGGTATGGAGACAATTTAGTAGCTTTGGGTAATGCTATTTCAGATGGCTTTTTAGTAGTGTATTATCCTCATTTATTGGTCTTGCCAGATTACCAAAATCAAGGTATCGGCAGTCAGATTATCAAGATGCTGATATCTCGCTATGATGGGTTTCATCAGCATATTTTATTGGCGGAAAACCAAGCCATTAATTTCTACAAAAAAGTAGGTTTTCAGCGTGCAGGTAAAACCGAACCTATGTGGATTTATTCTGGAAATGACCACTCAACTTAGCAATCTGATTTAGCTATGAATTTTCAGTAAAACCCTTACTCAAAATCAAAATTTGCAATTTACGCAGAGATTTGCAAATGTATTTTGTAACGAAAATTAATGAGCAAAATCTCAAATTAATTACAGAACTGTACCGCGTGTAGCTTCAGTATCAATTGGCTTAATTAAGTACAACTTCAACATATTCCAAAAGATAGCAATAGCGGGGGGAATTCTTTGGAAGAATTTTACAAAGTTAGGCCATTCACTGCTATTAATTGCCGACAGTTTCAAATTATTTTCCGAACACTGTTCTAACCGCCAGAAAAATTCCGGGTGATTAGTATTCAAAATAATAGGAAATGCCCGCGCAGAGGTATTATTCGTTTCTTGAATCACTCGGTTGTTGTATTTGCGGGGATGAATACCAATAGACTCATAAAAAGTAGCCCGTTCAAATACTGTCATCGTATGGGTAGCAAAGACAGTTAATAAGAAGAAACGCACCCATAACTTTGCTTTCCAAGTTTTCCATAATTTGGGCTGGGTAGACGCGGAGCGGCTTGTCTCCAGACATCTCAACACCGCTTTAAAGAAATCCCCGTGACGATTCTCGTCTTGACACCAACTCTCAAACTTACGGAATAGTGGATAAAACTGGTACTCTGGATGCTCCTGTATATGCTGATGCACCAAGATATAACGCCAGTAACCAATTTTTTCCGATAGGTAGACTGTGTAAATCACCCACTCAGCCGGGAAAAAGGTATATGTGCGATTCTTGGTTAAATAGTTTAAGTCTAACGATAGATTCAAATCTGCCATCGACTTATTCAAAAATCCCGCGTGCCGTGCCTCATCCCGTGCCATATAATTAAAGGCCTCTGCCAACAGGGGATTCCGGTCTTTAATGTGGCGTGATAACTCTTTAAACAACAAAAACCCAGAAAACTCGGAAGTACAAGAACGTTCCAAAAAGTCAATAAAGGCGCGGCGTTTTTCCCCAGTAATATGATCCCAGTTTTGCTTAAACTCTTCATCACGGACAAAGTGATGACGATTGTAGTCAGCACGCAGTTCATCGACAATTGCCCGAATCTCAGCCTCATGGGCGGAAATATCTATATTTGCCACCGCATCAAAGTCGGTGGTGTAAAACCGGGGTGTTAATAAAGTTTCTTGAACAGGTGCTTTCACTCCAGGCTTTAGCGTTTGAGACTCTGGGGTTGTAAGGGTATTAACCATGAGACTCCTTTATATATTAATGGTTTTATAGTTATATAATCATAAAATGGTATTTATATACATCAGTTAAATTATTGAACTAGAGACTGGGAATTTGGCATAAAAAAGTCAAGAGAAAATATCTAACTTTTTACTTGTTCCCGTGGCATTCCTTAGACCATAAACCATTTTTTACTCAGCAAGTAATATAGCGAACTTAAGACAAATATAAAAAAATATTAATGCTTGTATAGTTATACAGCTATTAATAGTTAAATGATTTTGGGAGATATGAAAATAGCCTGGATTTGCATCAGCAGTGGTACTTGCTAGATAGAGCGATGCAGATCCTCTCTAAACCCAGAATAACAATCCTCGCTCCAGTATTGACTGTGAATTGGCAGCCATATGAGTCTGAGAAGAGTGCTGAGTTGAAAGACAATCATGCCTGCGTGACGAGATATTTTTCCACTGGGAAACTCCCAATACTGGACTGTTATTCATCACTCATCACTCATTACTCATCACTCATCACTCATCACTTATTACTCATCACTCATCACTTATCACTCATTACTCATCACTCATTACTCAGCACTCAATTTGTCTGAAAACGTAAGTATAAAGGAAGCAATCATGAGTAGCAATTTAGCCGTCAAACTGCGTTCCGGGACTCAAAAAGCTCACACCTCAGCAGAAAATGTGGGTTTCATGAAATGTTTTTTGAAGGGGGTTGTAGATAGACAGAGTTTTGCTAAATTTTTAAGTAACTTGTATTTTGTCTACAGTGAACTAGAAGCTGCAATTACAAGCAATCTCAACAATCCCGTAATTGCGGCGGTTTACTTCCCCGAACTGAATCGCCGAGACTCCTTAGAAAAAGACATGGTGTTTTACTATGGTAGTGAGTGGCGAAGTCTAATTACACCTTCAAGCAGCACCCAGGCATATATTAACCACATCCGAGAACTTTCTGCTCGTGACCCTGTGTTATTGATTGGTCATACCTATACCCGCTACATGGGCGACCTTTCCGGGGGTCAGATGCTGCAAAAAATTGCTCAGTCAACGCTCAAACTGTCTGGCTACGAAGGCACATCGTTCTATAATTTTGAGCAAATTCCCGACAAGCAAGCATTTAAAAACACGTATCGTCAGGCATTGGATTCATTATCCATTGATGATGCCACAGGCGATGGCGTTTCGCCCAGCGTAGCTGATCGCATTGTTTTAGAAGCAAATAGTGCTTTCCAATTCAATATGCAAATGGCTAAAGATTTAGAGGGAAGCTTAATTAAAGCTATTGGTCAAGTAGTATTTAATAGCTTGACTCACACCAATAACCCCGGTAGTACCGAAGCACCAGCAATGTAAGGGAAGGAAGGGGACTGGGAACAGGGGAAGCAGGGGAGGTAGAGGGAGACAAATATAATGCCCGATTCCCAATGCCCAATTTCTACATTTGCTTTAATCAACACATCATGCTCTAGCCATAAATATTTAAACTAGAAAGCAGCTAGAGCATAGACCTTGTATTGGCGATTTGTAGCACATCAAAAAACAAATTGCCGAGCTATATACCCATAAGACCAACCGTACAAAAAGGCAAAAGTAAAAAGTAAAACATTCATGCAGTAAGATTTTTACTCATTTCAGATGCTTGATTGCTACAGCATCTTAATATTACAGATAATTGTAGCAAAATCAACATTTAAATTTGGTGAAAATCATAAAATTTAGTTTTGCTATCTTTTGCTTTTTGACTTTTACCTTTTGACTTTTTGGATGGTCGCATTACCTTGGAGGATTTGATGGTTTTTCTTTCATCTGGAGTCAAATTTGATTTAGCCTTGATTCAAAAGTATGACACTCCTGCACCTAGATATACCAGTTACCCACCCGCTACACAGTTAACTGAAGGATTTGGACAGAAAGACTTTCACTCTGCGATCGCCGCCTCAAATCAAAGAAAATCACCTCTATCTTTGTATTTCCATATTCCTTTTTGTCAGAGTGCTTGTTACTTTTGTGGCTGTAATACGGTAATTTCTAATAACACGAATATTGCTAAACCATACCTAGAAAATTTAGCACGAGAAATCAAGCATACAGCATCTTTGATTGACCAAGATAGAAAAGTGCTACAAGTTCATTGGGGTGGTGGTACACCCAATTATCTAGATTGCGATCAAGTAGAATTTTTATGGGAAAATATTACTCGTAACTTCAATCTTGATCCACAAGCCGAAGTCTCTATTGAGATTAACCCCCGTTATGTTGACAAAAAATACATTTTTTTTCTTAGGAAAATTGGGTTTAATCGCATTAGTTTTGGTATCCAAGATTTTAATAACCAAGTACAGGTAGCTGTCAACCGTGTCCAACCTGAAGAGTTGTTATTTGATGTCATGAGTTGGATTAAAGCGGCTAAATTTGAAAGTGTGAATGTAGACCTGATTTATGGTTTACCTTATCAAACTTTACAAACCTTTCGAGAAACGGTGCAGAAGACAGTTGCATTAGACCCCGATCGCATTGTTGTGTTTAACTTTGCTTATGTACCGTGGTTGAAGCCAGCACAAAAGAATATTCCTGTGGAAGCATTACCGCAACCCCAAGAAAAGTTAGAAATTCTGCAAATGACCATTGAGGAATTGACAAAAAGCCAATATTTATTTATCGGGATGGATCATTTCGCCAAACCTAACGATGAACTAGCAACAGCACAACGTAACCGCACCCTCCAGCGCAACTTTCAAGGCTACACCACCCACGCCGGGACAGAACTGTTTGGCTTTGGTGCGACATCTATCAGTATGTTGCATGATGCTTATGTGCAGAATCATAAGCAATTGAAAGAATATTATCATGCAGTTGCTAGCGATAGTTTACCAATCAGTAAAGGGATTAAACTCACTGAAGATGATATCTTGAGACGTGATGTGATTATGTGCATCATGTCTAACTTCCAACTATATAAGCAAGAAATTGCAGAGAAACATGAGATCAATTTTGATCAGTATTTTGCCCATGAACTAGAGTTATTAGAGCCATTAGCAGCTGATGGACTGGTAAATTTATCAACTGACCACATCCAAATTACGGATATTGGTAGGCTATTAGTGAGGAATATTGCTGTAATTTTTGATATTCATAATCAAACGCCAGAAAAACACTTTTCGCGTGCCATTTAACACCAAATCTGCAACTATCAGCTTGCTCAATTGGAAGCGTTCATGGAAAATATTGGTAATTGGTAGCTGGTAATTACCTTCACTTAATTACCTCTGACCAATTACCGACTATAGTCTACTGGTAGTAATTAAGATAATTCATAATTCATTTCCTTAATAGAGGTTCATCAGTCGCCACGAAAAAAAGCAGAAATTTTCTAAATTGGTATAAATATCAAATTGGCTTTGATTTTGAATTATGACTTCTGTTATATCTATCTTTTGACTTCAAAAGTTACTTCATCTGGTGGAAACGCTCACTAATTCAGTTTGCTAATCTGGGTACAGATGAGATTTTTGAGGACATTAAATATATGAATATTCTTGCTTGGGTAATATTAGGACTATTAGCTGGTGCGATCGCTAAAGCAATTTATCCTGGATCTCAAGGTGGCGGAATCCTTTCCACAATGATTTTAGGGATTATAGGTGCTTTCATTGGTGGTAGTTTGTATAGTCTATTTGCCACGGGAACTTTACAACTTACGGCTACTGGTTTAAGTATTCCTGGTCTTTTAATAGCCATTCTCGGTGCAATGATTGCTATCTACATATGGGGACTACTTAGCAGAAGTCGTAGTGCTTAAATAAGTATCAAGGTAAAATTCCAAACAGATATTTTAGCAAATCAAGCATTCAATATCGCAATGCTTGATGAATCTTATCTCAGATGAAAATAATTGCAGAGGCAGTTCATGTTTTTCCACAAAAAAGAGCCTATTCATGCAGTAAAAATCCATGATGCTAATCCTCGTTTTGCTCAGTTACTTCTAGAGCAATTTGGAGGAGCAACTGGAGAATTATCAGCAGCTTTGCAATACTGGGTGCAATCATTTCACGTTGAGAATGCTGGAATTCGCGATATGCTGCAAGACATTGCCATTGAGGAATTTGGGCATTTAGAGATGGTTGGTAAACTCATCGAAGCTCATACCAAAAATGTAGATCAAACAGAGGCTTATAAAAGCACTCTTTTTGCTGTCAGGGGAATGGGACCTCACTTTCTAGATAGTCAAGGTAATGCTTGGACTGCAAGTTACCTTAATGAAGGTGGAGACGTAGTAAGAGATTTGAGAGCTAACGTCGCAGCTGAAGCTGGCGCACGTCAAACTTACGAAGAGTTAATTAAGCTATGTCCTGATCAAGGCACAAAAGAAACTTTAGTACATCTGCTCACAAGAGAAATTTCTCATACCCAGATGTTCATGAAGGCTCTAGATTCACTTGGTAAGTTGACAGATCCACTATTTGGCAATATTCAACCTGATGAAACTGTGGCTCTTTATTACAATCTGTCTACCAATGGTAATGGACATGATGAACGTGGCCCTTGGAATTCAGAACCAACATTCCAATATGTTGCTAACCCATTGGAAAGACACTCTTAATTAAAAGTTGGGAAGCAGGGAAGCAGAGGAGAAAAGCTAATATCCAATTCCCCATTCCCATAATTTCCTTTTAATTGAGGAGATTAATTCGTGATTGTTAATGCAACGCCAAATGGATGGGAAATTATTTATCACCGCGCTCATGCTTTATTAGCAGCGCAACTAGCAGGACAATGGCGGCGCAAAAATTTCCCAGCACGGATATATGAAACCCTTGCTGCCATTTCTCATCATGATGATTTAGAAAAAGAATGGCAAGAAGATAATCTGACTCCAGGGGGTGCGCCAATGGACTTTACCATGAGCCAAGAAGCCTCTGTTGAGAAAATGGTTGATTTGGTCAATAATGCCCGTTACCGAGGACGATGGGTAACTCTATTAACTTCCAAACACATCAGCCGTTTAAATGAAGCAAAACGAGGTCGGTCTTCCGAACTAGATCAATTTCTAGATGAACAATACCACAATCAACAGCGTTGGCGTGAGGAATTAGGCTTGCAGGAAGAGGAAGTCAATGCGGCTTATGCTTTTATGCAGTGGTGCGATCGCCTATCTCTTATTCTATGTCAGCAGGAATGACCAGCTGATGAAAGATTTTTAGAAATTAGTCTGGGGCCTGATGGTCAACGCTATGACATTATGCAACGTAGTGATAATTTGCTTACTGTCCAACCTTGGCCTTTTGAGGATGAAAAGTTTACAGTGAATGTCGAAGCGTGCGATCTGCATCAAGTAAAGTTTGAGAGTAATGCTCAACTAACTCAATCCCTGCAAACAGCTCCAATCAAAGTTTTAGAGTGGACTTTTGTTAAAACTTAAAACTCAAATTAATTGCAGAAATCAAAAAGCGTCCGGGAGTGTTACCGTGTTTCCACCCCAGACGCTTTTTAGTTTCAACTTGCTCCTCACACACAACTAGAGCATACTGTCTACTTGGAATTAAGTAAATCTATTGTGTGACACTTTTTCAAGTTGCACAAATAATACCATTTTTAGATTCCAATAAAAAACGCCTGGGAGTGTTACCGTGTTTCCACCCCAAGCGTTTTTTAATTTCAACTTGCTCCTCACACACAACTAGAATGTATCACTTGTTTGGGGAAATGGCAAGTATCTTATTTAACGCTTCACATAGTCTTAATATTAACAACGCTTAAGTCTTTAAATTTCACCCCAGCGTTGCCACTGACGAAAATTAGTTCCAGCACTCACAGCTAAACCAATTTGGTGCTGTGAAGACAGTTCATCGTGTCCACCTTCGTTTGCACCAATATAGTATAGACGGAAACTACCATCATCCAATGCTACTACACAAGGAGTGCCTACTGCCCGCGCATCCCAACGACCAGAACCCTTTTGAGCAGGTGAAAAAATAGAACCTCCCGCTTGCTCCCCTTTCTCCTTTTGCCAATGAATCCCATCGTCAGAGATAGCTAGACCAATAGAATGATAACCACTGTTGTTAACACCTTCATAGAACATTACGTATTGTCTGTTTATTTTTAAGACATGGCGAGTGCCAATACCTCTCTCATCAAAACTTCCAGGTTCACCTGCGGCTAAAATCTCACCGACTTTTTCCCAATGGAAACCATCTGTAGATATGGCTAAACCAACTAAGAATCCTCTTTTTGGGTTTAAGGTGTGATAGTACATTTTCCACATTCCATCATCATCAGGTAAGACTTGAGGCCAGGCGCAAAACAGGGCATCAAACTCTCCTACCTTGCCTAAATCGAGAAAAGCCCCTCGATAAGTGCTTTCCAAGCGTACCCATTTTATGCCATCACGGGAGATAGCGCAGCCAGGGCGCATATTTAACCCTTTAGCTTTAAACTCTCCCATTTCAACAACTGTGCGATCGCCACCAAAATACCACATCCAATAAAGACCATCATGGAAATATACATTGCTCACACCCACATGGGCTGAGTCAAAGCGGCTAGGATCTGGGTGAGGTTCAAAGACAGCCCCCATTGTTAATGATCCTGGGACGCGTTGCCAATTAATTCCATCAGCAGACATCGCTAAACCACAGCGACCAGTGGGTAAATTAATTTGTCGATCAAAGGAGGCATCCCTACCGTAATACCACATCCTCCAAGTTCCATCGGGGCAGTACAAGACCTGGGGTGAAGAAACTCTTTCGGAATCCCACCAGCCTGCCGATCCTGGGGTGAGAATTAGCCCTGGTTGGTCAATTGGGGTTTTTAAGTCGCTCATATCTACAATTAAAAATGTGGTGAATTAATAGCATCAAACTTTGATAAACCAGTTTTGGCGATACATTATCACAGCGACAGCCCACCATAAAAGAACGGTGACTAGGGCGAATAATAGTGAACCATTAAAATTGCCTGCCCAAGATGCAAAGAGGTTTTGATAGATCCAGTTATAGGTGCTGATAGCGGTTTCGCCTGTGCCTATTTTGGTTCTGACTAAGATTTTAATTAGCAAAACTGATGCGACGAAAAGCGCGATCGCATTTAAGCCCATTATTTCCCAAGGTTTACTCCAGCGTCGAATTAACCTCACTTCAATTAGTTCATAACAACCAGCCAGTAACAATAACGCCCAACCGCTAGTAAACACAACATAGGAACTTGTCCACAGTTTTTTATTGATGGGGAAGACCCAACCCCATGCCCAACCAATGATTAAGCAACCAATACCAAATAAAGCTAATCCTACACTCGTGCGTGTTTGTACTGGTTGTTTGCGTATCCAATCACCAGTGAAATAACCAGCCAAAACACTCACAATAGCCGGAATTGTACTAAAAAGTCCTTCAGGATCGCCCATGAAGTTGAAGCCATCGCCCTTATACAGATGAGCTTTGGGGATAATCAAGCGGTCAATATAAGCACCAAAGTTGCCTTCTCGTGTCAGCACACCAGCACCATAATCAGGTACGGGAATGTACATCATCGCTAGCCAGTAGCCCAGAAGTAATACACCAGCTAGTATCCATTGTCCTGGGCGTGGTAATTTGAGGACTACCAAGGAAGCCAACAAATAAGTCAGGCTAATACGCTGCAATACTCCCATCATGCGAATGCTGCTGAAGTCAAAAGTCCAAATGCCTTGATTCCAAAAGCCATTGAGTACCAAACCCAAAATAAACAGCATCGCTGCACGGCGAAATATCCGCCAGTAAACCGCCGAGGTGGGTTTGTTATCTTGGGTGTATTTGGATAAAGAAAAAGTCATTGCCACACCAACAATGAACAGAAAGAATGGAAAAACTAAATCAGTCGGTGTGCAACCATGCCAATCAGCATGGGTTAAGGGAGGATAAATATTATCTGCAACTCCCGCCATATTCACGAGAATCATCCCTGCAATGGTAATGCCACGAAAAACATCAAGTGAGGTCAGACGCATGGACAAAATTTTATGCTTGATGAATATTTAACCTACCGCGCTTGCTGCTGTTGTTCAATTAAGATTTACATCACATTGTTGAGGCTAGGTCAACCCCCTGTGGGGGAATTAAAAATTAAAGTCCCTATAAATAAATTTAGGGGCTTGTATCCTTCTTTTTTTCGGTCAATACTACACTGAATACATATAAACCAAGATGAAGCACCTACTTGCTTGAGCTTTAACGTAATTAAACAGGGAATTTATTATGATTGTAGTCATGAAAGTTGGTTCTCCAGAAGTGGAGATTAACCGCATTAATGAAGAATTAAGTAATTGGGGTTTGATACCAGAAAAAATTATCGGTAAACACAAGGTAGTAATTGGTTTAGTAGGTGAGACTGCCGACTTAGATCCACTACAAATTCAAGAAGTCAGCCCTTGGATTGAGCAAGTATTACGGGTAGAACTGCCGTATAAAAGAGCTAGCCGCCAATACAGACACGGTGAAGCATCAGACGTTGTAGTAGATACCCCCGATGGCTCAGTTGTGTTTGGTGAACACCAACCCCTAGTCGTGGTTGCTGGCCCCTGCTCAGTCGAAAATGAGGACATGATTATTGAAACAGCACAACGCGTCAAGGCAGCCGGCGCGAAGTTTTTACGCGGTGGTGCATACAAACCCCGGACTTCACCTTACGCCTTCCAAGGACATGGCGAGAGTGCTTTAGAATTATTAGCCAAAGCGCGGGAAGTTAGTGGACTGGGGATTATTACAGAAGTCATGGATGCAGCAGAACTAGATATCATCGCTGAAGTTGCTGATGTAATTCAGGTGGGAGCAAGGAATATGCAGAACTTCTCCCTGCTCAAAAAAGTAGGAGCGCAACCCAAACCAGTGCTATTAAAACGGGGAATGGCTGCTACCATTGAAGATTGGTTAATGGCGGCTGAGTATGTGCTAGCTGCTGGCAACCCCAATGTAATTTTATGTGAGCGGGGTATTCGTACCTTCGATCGCCAATATACTCGCAACACCTTAGATATATCTGTCGTGCCGGTATTGCGGAAATTAACTCACCTGCCAATTATGATTGATCCCAGTCATGGTACAGGTTGGGCTGAGTTTGTCCCATCTATGGCGATGGCAGCGATCGCAGCTGGTTGTGATTCTCTCATGATTGAAGTTCACCCCAACCCCAAAAAAGCTTTATCTGATGGGCCACAATCCTTAACACCAGAAGCTTTTGACCATCTTATGCAAGAATTAACAGTCATTGGTAAAGCTGTTGGACGTTGGCCACAGCCCACCGCAGCTTTAGCATAAAAGCTTTAGCTCTTCTCCTGCTACATTGCTTGTATCGTGTAGCAGGAACATACTTGTTGATTTTAAGCAGTCTAATGTCTTGCTGAATATCTTAAATACCAATAAATTAACACCGCCAAAATGCCAAAAACCAAATTCAGTAAAAATCTACTGACTGCAAACCACAAAATATCAGGATAAAAAAGCTTGGCTGGACGTAAAGGGCTGAGAATTCTTACTAACAGAAATACCCCAAAAATTGCATTACCACCCAGCATAATAGCAAATAATAATAAACCTCTTTGCCAGTAACGATGTTGGGGTGTACGACCAGATATTAAAATAATTGGTTGTTGATTTTGGACTCTGCGTAATAGCTGTTCCATGCGCCAAAACATCCACAGCAGCAAAGGAAATAAACAATAAGCAAGTAACTGTAAGGGTGGAGAATAACGCCAAGCAATAGAACAAATATTAACTAAAGCATGAAAGATTAGAGAATTAATCCATGCTAGAAAAAATAAATTTTTGTAGCGATTTACTTGACAAGTAGCAGATAAATACCTTCCTAGGGCATATCCCCAAGGCGCAGAGAACATCGCATGGACTGGTGTACCAATAACGCGATCGAAAATGCTAGCTGTGCCGTGATATAAATAAATCCAATTTTCTTCGGCGGTGAATCCTAAAGCAACCGCGATAGTAAACAAGAAAACACTGGTAGAGCGTAATTGATACCGACGCTGTAAATAGGAAATGGGGATAATAACTGCAATCAACTTGCAACCTTCTTCAATCGGTGCGATCGCTACAAGTTGTCTGAGAGTAGCACCAAAAATCCCACGCTGGATTTGCTGCCAGTTGAAAACCCCTTTAGCTACAGTTTCAAAAACTAATTGTAAACCGAGAGCAACGAAACCCGATATTACCCCCACCAAAAATAACCACAATAACAGTTGAAAAGGTGGAGCAATGCTGACACGATAATAGTAATATCCCAAAAATAGCAGTGGTGGTATAACTGCCCACAGCAGCAAAGCAAAATCAACCACTCACCTGAGCAATAACGGTACGATGACGAGGGCTATTTTGGGTGATGCTTGGTGTTTGAAAACCAGCCTCTACTAAAGCTTGCTCAATATCCAAAGCAAAATATTGATCCAAATATGGTTCTGTACTTTTGAGCAACGTCAAAATGTAGGGTGGCATTTTCTTGTAAGCTGCCGATTGAGGATTCATATCCATAATCGCAATGTGACCACCCGGACGCAATACACGCCGCACCTCAGCAAAAATCTTGCGGGTTGCTGACTGGGGTAGTTCATGACACATCAGGAAAATCGAGACTAAATCAAAGCTAGCATCTGGTAAACCAGTAGATTCGGCTGTGGCGTGAACCCAATTAATATTAGCTTCACGCTGTTGAGCGCGATAGTTGGCAACTGCTAAGAAATAGGGAGACAAATCTAAGCCTGTAACTTGGGCTTGGGGATAAAGTGCTTGTAGAGTAAATGTACTTAACCCCACACTACATCCCAAGTCAAGGATAGTTTGTGGTGCATAAGGAATTTGAGCTTTGACAATATCGTGGTAACTTTGGCGGAGCTTCGCATCACCTTGCGCCTCAGCTTCCGGCCAAATCTTAGCATGGACAGCACGCGCCGCCACTTCCAATTCAAATGCTGCTAACCAACAAAGGTCTCCCTGATCATAGCCGTGGAAAGAAGTCAGATAATAATCTGGGTAAGTGATTTGAGGATTTTGGACTTGGGCTAAATCTGTTGTCCAATCACGCGCCTGGAGGGTTTTGACTTCACTTGTCCAAGGTACACCCATTTTTTCAGCCCGTTTAATCATCATTTGACGAGCTTGGTGTTTGGCTAGGCTAGCTAAAGGCTTAATTGCCAATAAGCCATTCACCAAGCGGGAAGCCATGCCAGGAGCAGTGTTTGTAGCAGCAGTCATAAATTAAGTTTGCATTGAACAGCCTTTTTTACTTATGACATACTGGCAGGATATCAGTCTAGTATTTTGTCAAGTTAGTTTTGAGGTTTTGTAGTCAGGACTAAAGTCTTGACTACGTGCTTATCCATCAAATAAGATACTGCTTCTGATGCTATCGGGCTTTATGCTTAGAGACTGATTGTTAAAAATTTTCTGTATCAAACTGCTAAAATTTCCGTACTTAGCAAAACTTATATTTATTCAGATCAAAAATATTAAAGAATATTCAAAATAATTTATTTTTTTTGGATTTTAGGGATGACAAGATTTAGAAGAAAAACAAGCGGTTTTATCAAAGATTTTCAAGAATTTGCGCTCAAAGGCAACGTTATTGATTTAGCGATCGCTGTAATTATTGGTGGTGCATTTGGTAAAATTATCACCTCCTTTGTTGAAGATTTAGTGATGCCACTCATTAACCCTTTGATTGCTTTGAGTGGCAAAGATTGGAGAACTATTACCATTGGTTCAGGAATTAAGATCGGTCAGTTCTTGGGTTCTGTTGTTGACTTTCTGGTGATTGCTTTCATTTTATTTTTAGCAATTCGATCTCTACAGAGATTCAAAAGGCAAAAAGCAGTGGAGAATGAACCCCCACTACCAGATCCTCAACTTGTAGCCCAAGAAAAACTGACTGATGCCTTGGATAAACTAACCCAAACTTTAGAATCTCGGAATCCTCAGATTTAACACATAACTTACTTGGCTGTAGGTTTGAGAGCTAACAACATCTCTACTTGACTAGTAGATTTATCAGGGCTAGTAGCAGTCACACCCACCCCACGAATAGAACTCAGGATGGCATTAGCATCTGGGGGTATGGGTTGTTGAGATTGGGCAGCAAAACGATTGACTATGGTCATAGTTTTGTCCATATCTAGATAGAAGTAACCGCCATTGGGTTTTTGTAAAGAACTAGTAATGGCTTTAAAACTCTCGCTGTTGTCCAGAGGTTGATTTTTGTTATTTGTCAGTGCTTCTGCAACAGGGCCACCCACAGCTAAAAATACCGTGTTTTGATCTAACCAACCGTGGGCAAATAAAGCACCTTGTTGGGGGATTTGCCATTCTGTAATGTCTTTACCGCCAACATTTCTAGTGGCGACATTAATAGTTTGAGATTTGGCGAGGTTATCCAGCTTAGTGAGAGTGGCTTGTGCAGTTTGGCGATCGCTTGTATTAAATACCATCGCGCCACCAAAACCTACTCTTGCTAATATACCTTGGTTAGATGGAATCGTACCAAAGGCAAATTCTCCATCCATCCAGCCAAAAATGTCCTTATCTAGGTCGAAATTGGCTGTTTTTAGCTGTGAGCGTGCTTGTTCTAAGGCTTGCTTAAATTCTGGGTACTCGTTAGATTGTTCGACGATGGTTTTCCAACTCTGACTAATACCTTGTCCGCTAACCAAAGCAAAGGTATCACTGGGGAATTGCCCTACTATCTTGGCGGGGGAATTTTGATATTGAAACTTGTTAAGTTGTGGATCTAAATTAGCGATCGCTTTTAATCTTACCCCGGCATCATCCACACCAACGGCAGCCACCATTGATTTAACTTGTTGCAACTGTTTTAATGTTTGCGGGGTTAATGTTGTAGTTTGGGGATTAGCAGCCACAATTTGTTGAATCATGCCCGCATAATCTGGAATATAAATTTGCGCTAAAGAATTTTTTACATCCACACCTTTGGCCAGAACAGCACTTGCACCGTCTTTAGTGGCAAAGGAAGGTTGACCTTTAAAGGTGTCAATGGCTTTTTCCACCACTGGTTTTTCTGGAGAAAATACCAGATAGCTATTATTTAAAACAGCACTATATGTTGCGTTGCTATTGCCTTCACTAGTAGTTTGTGTAATTTTTTCACCTTTATAGTCTGATTCTGTACTTTTGACTCCCTTTTGTCCTTTTAATTTGTTGGCAAAATTTAAAGCCCCAAGTTTATCCTTGATACCCACGACCATTAACATTTGCGGTTCTTGCCGTAACTGAGTGGCTGGGGGTTGATTTGATTGGTTCGATTTAGGAGCATTTGGCGGTAATACAGCCACCATTAACCCACCCACCCAAGGCTGAATATCTTTTTCATAAGAAATACTATTGTCACTCAATACATCTTTGTTAAAGTCTTCTAAACCCTTGGTGACTAACTTTTGAGCTTCGGGAGTGCCGAATTGCTGCAACTTCGCCCAAGCTTGGGGGTCTGTAGTAATATAGGTAGCCATTAATGCCGATGAAGGCACGAGTTTAGCACTGCTTAAAGCCCCTGTACTATCCCCACCCGGCCCCCGCAAATACATAAAGGCGGCGACGCTACCAACCACTACAACGGCCGCACCCACCACAGGGATTAAAAATCTTGATTTAGTTTCAGGCATTGTTGTTGTCCTCTTTTCCTCAAATTGTTACTGAGGCTAGTAAAAACGTCATTAGAGAGTTTTCGGAATTATTCTATATATGTTAGTGATTTTGCGGTGTGTGCTAGTAAAAAATAGGCAATTTACGCACGATCAGTAGGTAATCCCTCAAAAAATACTTCAAATGCAGAAAGTGTGAATCCGCAAATAGCCTATTGTAAATCACAAAAAATAGCTTGGTGAAAAATGACGAGCTATCCTAATCTATATGAATACTTGAGAGTATTTGTACTGGGATTAGGTGATAGGTGACAGGTGACAGGTGACAGGTGACAGGGGACAGGGAAGAAAATTTAACTAAGGTGATTTACATATATGCCACACTCTTATTCTTTTGATACCGAAAATAATGGATACAAATCTTTTGAATTGCCAGGAGCTAGACCACACTATAACCCAGACCGCCCTGGACAGGTAGAACATATTTTTCTCGATTTGAATTTGGATATACCTAACCAAAGTTACCAAGGTAGTTGTAGCATTCGTTTATTACCCATCCGTAATGGTATAGAGCGTTTGACTTTGGATGCGGTGAACTTGCAAATCCAATCTGTCAAAGTGGATGAGGGAGAGCAAACGTTTGACTATGACGGCGAACAACTAACTATTGAGTTGTCAGAACCAACCCAAGTTGGCAAAAAATTATTAATTGCGATCGCCTATTCTGTAGAAAAGCCCCAACGCGGTATCTACTTTATCCACCCAGACACCCACTACCCCAAAAAGCCCCTACAAGTCTGGACGCAGGGAGAAGATGAAGACTCCCGCTTTTGGTTTCCCTGTTTCGACTACCCCGGACAACTGTCCACCTCGGAAATTCGTGTCCGTGTACCTAAATCATTAGTGGCAATTTCTAACGGGGAATTAATTAACACCACAGAAGATGGTGAAGATAAAACTTACCATTGGTTACAGCGACAAGTTCATCCCACTTATTTGATGACTCTAGCCGTAGGTGACTTTGCCGAAATTCAAGATGAATGGCAAGGTAAACCAGTCACGTACTACGTAGAAAAGGGACGCAAGGAAGATGCTCACCGCAGCATGGGCAAAACTCCCCGGATGATCGAATTTTTGAGCCAAAAGTATGGTTATGCCTACGCTTTCCCCAAATACGCCCAAGTTTGTGTGAGTGACTTTATCTTTGGGGGAATGGAAAATACTTCTACTACCCTGTTAACAGACCGTTGTCTATTGGATGAACGGGCTGCTTTAGATAACCGCAACACCGAAAGTCTGGTAGTTCACGAACTAGCACACCAATGGTTTGGGGATTTACTGGTTATTAAACATTGGTCTCATGCTTGGATTAAGGAAGGAATGGCTTGCTATTCGGAAGTCATGTGGACAGAACACGAATACAGCCAAGAAGAAGCAGCATACTATCGCTTATCAGAAGCGCGTAGTTATTTGAGTGAAGATAGCGGTCGCTACCGGAGACCGATAGTAACTCACGTTTACCGGGAAGCGATCGAACTTTATGATCGCCACACCTACGAAAAGGGGTCTTGTGTTTATCACATGATCCGCGCTGAGTTAGGCGACGAATTATTTTGGCAGGCAATACAAACCTTTGTCCAGGATCATGCTCACCAAACTGTTGAAACTGTAGACTTGCTGCGAGCGATTGAAAAAGCTACGGGACGCAATCTAGCTTTTCTCTTTGATCAATATGTTTATCGTGGCGGTCATCCTGATTTTAAAGTGACTTACGCTTGGGATGGAGAAGCTAAGTTAGCCAAATTGACTGTGACTCAAACCCAAGTACCAGCAGATAAAAACAATAGTAAAGAATTATTTGACCTGAAAATCCCTGTTGGTTTTGGCTATATCCAAGAGGAATCTACACAAGTCCAAACTGTGACGGTGCGAGTCAATCAACGGGAGCAAAGTTTTTACTTCCCACTGGCAGCTAAACCAGATTTTATCAGCTTTGATGTGGGGAATCATTTCCTTAAAACTGTGTCTTTGGAATATCCTGTACCAGAGTTGAAAGCCCAGTTAACATCTGACCCTGACCCAATTTCACGGATTCATGCGGCGACAGCTTTAGCGAAAAAAGGTGGATTAGAAGCGACTAAAGCCCTCGGTGCAGCCTTGAAAGATGAACCGTTTTGGGGTGTGCGGGTAGAAGTCGCCAAACAGTTAGCAGAAATTAAATTAGACCAAGCCTTTGATTATTTAGTTACGGGTTTAGAAGACAAAAGTCCTTACGTGCGCCGAGCTGTGTTAGAAGCTTTAGCGCAGATTAAAACCCGTGCTAGTTACAAAGCTGTTAAAGAAGTCGTGAAAAATGGCGACAAGAGCTACTACGTAGAAGCCACCGCTTGCCGAACTTTGGGATCTATCGCAGCCGTCAATTTAGAAGACAAACCCAAAGAAGAAAAGGTAATTAAGCTATTGCAATCTGTTCTAGAAGAAAGAGCCGGTTGGAATGAAGTTGTCCGTAGTGGTGCTGTTAACGGTTTAGCTGAACTCAAAACTTCTGAAGCCGCCCTAGATTTGCTGCTAGATTATACCAAAATCGGTGTAGCACAACCCTTGCGGTTAGCAGCAATTCGTGCTTTGGGTAAAATTTCCGTTGGTCAAAGTCCAGTCAATTTAGAAAGACTGATCGGGAAATTAGCTGAACTTGCCAAAGAAACCTTCTTTTTAACCCAAATGGCAGTTGTAGCCGCCTTGGGACAAATGGAAACACCCAAAGCCATAGGAGTTTTGCGATCGCTCGCTGAACAAACACCAGATGGCCGTGTGCGTCGCTATGCTGAGGAAGAAATGACCAAAGTGCAGAAAAATATTGGCACAGAAACAGCGTTGCGGAAATTGCGTGAAGAATTCGACCAACTCAAACAACAAAACCAAGAATTAAAAAGCCGTTTGGAAAATTTGGAGGCGAAATCCCAAAACTAAGTGCTATTAGAGTAGCCTGTACAGAGTGCTGAGTCCTCAGCACTCTTGATACAGAATTAATGGCTGCTACCCGTATGCACCGTTTTCACCCATTTCAAACGCTTTGGTCTAACCGACATCCGTGCTGTGGTACTGCTGATTACTACTAGCCAGTGCAACATATATAAAGTGCCGCGCACTGTTTGCAGCAGCAATACAAAAGGTGTGTAAACGGTGAATTTTTGCTCTTGGCGTATCCGCTTCAAGCCAGCATACATACCTACCACTGACATTGTGACCGACAAGCCAGTAACTGGGCCTAAAATTGGTAGGCGATGACGAGCAACTGACATGAATAAATCAGGGATAGCTGCCGTTGGCAAGATATACATGGTGAACATGAACATGAGTAAATCCCATGTTTTGCGTGTACCCATGCGATTTTTGAGGATTAAATCCCAATAATCTAAAAAACGCTGATAGCCGCCCTCTGCCCAACGGTTGCGCTGATGCCAAAGTGCAATCGCATTTGTCACGCCTTCTTCCTGCACGGCTGGGTAGAATACACACTCAATATCCCAGCTATCTAAATGCAGGCGCAAAGTCATATCCAAGTCATCGGTGATGGTTTCTTCATTCCACCCGCCAAAACTTTCTAAGGCTGCACGACGCACGAATTGCCCATTACCTCGCAGTTCACCAATTCCACCGACGGCACGCTGCTGCTGAAACCAGGTATCTAGAGCCATTTCTGCCATTTGTCCCTTCGTCCAAAAATTTTCTTTGGCGTTGGCTATGGCTTTTCGCACTTGCACCGCCCCCACCTTTTCGCGTTGGAACAAAGGTACTACTTGAATTAATAAATCTGATGCAACTTCAGCATCTGCATCAAAAACAGCAATAAGTTCGCCTTTTGTCAAGGGCAAAACTTGATTTAAAGCCCCCGATTTACCGCCAACTGCTTGGGCAGAACGCCTGAGTATTTTTAGGTTATTGTACTCCTCGGCTAATTCCGCTAACACATGGGGTGTTTTATCGGTGCTGTGATCGTCAATTATCCAAACTTCGTATTGCCCGTTGGGGTATTCCAGATTACAAAGATTTTTGACTAATTTACCAATTACAGCCTCCTCATTTTTCGCAGCTACCAATATAGAAATGAAGGGTAATTCACCCTGTATTTCTTTTTGGTAACGGCGGGGTTTGGCAAACACTATGACCAAAGCATGAATACCAACAATGGTAGTCAACCCTAAGACAAAGATAGAACCCCAGGAAGCTAAATGTAAGGCGATCGTACTGCTCCAGACTATGGTTAAAACTAGAGCTGCTTTACCTCTACGCCCTTGAAACCGGGATGGTAAAGACAAATCCCGCGTTTCTACCACTGACTCCTCCGTTTCTGATAGGTCAGACAACAGGGAGTTGAGTGGATCAAGTTCTTTGTAGGAATCGTTATCGGGCCAGGAATTCGCTGGCATAAGTTACTTGATTCAAAAACCAGTATTTGTCTACACCTGAAAAGAAGCTGGGAATCAGGTAACGCTAAACTGTCTAAGCAAACTTTGTCTATTTCTAGCCATTACATAGAGAGAAAAGTATAAAATAATACTAATAACTCAAAACACAATAGACTTGTTCCGCAATCGGAACTTTGACTAGGGGTAAGTCAGAGCAAAGTAGCAGCAGCTTATTGTTGGCAGAAATTGCAATAAACGCATTTACTCCCTGACGGCAGCAATTTGCAGTATTATTGCGCCCAGCTTCCCTAAAAGCTAATGCAGCCTTATTGTAACTGACATTTTAATATTTCTTAGCAGTAACTTTTGTGTCCACTATTATTTTCTCAGCACTACAGTAGTTTCAAGGATCAACAAGTAGGGAAGATAGCTTGAGCTAAGAAGCAGGGGAGAAGTCCCGCCGCCCCTTATCACCCTTCCCCCTTCTGGCAATGACTCAGCACGCGACTCAACGCCCTATTACCGCTAACAGCACTCAAAAACTAACTGTGTACAACACAAGTTTTTTGGGAATACTGCATTGAGAACCAACTATATTCCTAGTACAGCTTGGCGTAAATAGCGCAAAGTTTAGCCACTGCGTTGCCGGGGTTCACCCGGTTGTAGCAAGTGGCGTGGCGGTGTCGGTTTCCGTCCCGCCAAACTTTGTAAGAGAAACCAACTATTCAAAATCAACAAAACACTTACGCTGTATTCATTTTGAACTTTGCGGAAAGTAGGCGGTGTCAGTTTCCGTCCCGCCCAACTTTCCCAGACGAATTTTGAATTTTGAATTCCGCCTTGCGGTACTAGTTGTCAACTAATGTTGAGGAAGATTCAACAATGTCTATTGAGCAACTCCAGCCTGTTAATGCCCAACAAGCAAACGTTTATTTACCTTATGTTCAAGGTACAGCGAAGCGTAATTTCTTACCCTATGCTATCGGTCTATATCAAAAAGGCAATTTAGAAGGACATCGTAAAATAGAAGCTGGTGAAAATGTTCCCTTTGTCGCCTCTTGGAATGTGGCGACCCTACCTTCTGATTTAACCCGTTGCCGAATGCAATTTGATGGCAATGCTGAGTTCAGTTATGAAATAATGATGGCTAGTTTTGAATTTATTAGTTTTTTAATTGAACTTATGGAAAACTATAAACGCTATAAAGTAACTGATTTCTCACAATCTTTTTACCGTAAACTACTACGTGTTGATGAATAATTTAGTCGATTAAAGCTTGAGGGTTGTCAGGGTAAGTTATAATTAAAATATCCTGACACCCTTGTTTTTGTTAGTTAAAATGGAGTAAATTCAGACTATCTAATTTAGCGTTAATTTAAAATTACATCTTAATAAATAATAAAAATATACTAGCCTAGTAGTAAGAATATATAACTATAAAAGCAAGAAAATTAACTTGCAGAAAGAATTTTTAGGAAAATTATATTTTGCGATCGCTAAGATGATTCCGCCAGAACCAATTAAAATTAATAAACACCTGGCTGGGTTTTACTTCCTTTTGAAATTAGGAGTGCATGTGTGCCAAAATCTGCTAAATATTTGCTGATTGGCTCAACCGAAACTTACAGTGGTAAGTCGGCAACAGTCCTGGGTTTGTCTCATCAGTTACAGCAAAAAGGATTGGATATTGCTTATGGTAAGCCCCTAGGCAATTGTTTGAGTACCTCTGATGCCACTGTAGTTGACGAAGATGTCCAGTTTATTACTCTTAGTCTCAACCTATCGGCAAACCGCATTGTGCCGACAATGCTGGCTTTGAATGAAGCCAGTGTGCAAAGACGCTTAAATGGTGAAGACACAACCGATTATCGTCAGTCTTTGGTAGAGCAGTATTTACAAATTCCTAGAGGAGATTTAGTGCTGCTTGAAGGCCCCGGTGATTTGGCGGAAGGCTGTCTGTTTGATTTATCTTTGCTACAGGTGGCTGAGGTGTTAAATGCTAGTGTCATGCTAGTAACTCGCTACAACTCACTACTTTCTATAGAGTCGATATTATCTGCCAAGCAGCGTGTAGGCGATCGCTTGATCGGAGTTGTCATCAACGACATTCCACCAGCGCAGCTAGAGACAGTCAATCATGTGATGCGCCCATTTTTAGAACAGCAGGGCATTCCTGTGATGGCGATGCTACCCAAAAACGATTTACTCCGCAGTGTGAGCGTAGGTGAATTAGTCAAACAGCTCAACGCCGAAGTTCTCTGTCGCAGCGATCGCTTAGATTTAATGGTGGAAAGTCTCGCGATTGGCGCAATGAACGTGAATGCGGCTGTCAAATATTTTCGCAAGCGGCGGAATATGGCAGTGGTGACAGGAGGCGATCGCGTAGAAATTCAACAAGCCGCGTTGGAAACTTCTACCCAATGTCTCATCCTCACCGGACAGCTACCACCACCGCAGTTTATTCTCAGTCGTGCTGAAGAGTTAGAAATACCGATTTTGTCAGTTGACTTAGATACCCTCACCACTGTAGAAATTGTTGACCGCACTTTCGGTCAAGTCCGCGTTCACGAACCAATTAAGGTTCACTGCATCCGCCAATTGATGTCTGAGCATTTTGACATTAATCGTCTGTTATCTAAGTTAGGTTTAACGCCTGCAACAGTCTGATTTGAGTGCTGAGTAGTGAGTGCTGAGTGCTGAGTGGGGAGTGCTGAGTGGGGAGTGCTGAATTGTGTTAGCAGTAGCACGGCGTTGAGCCAGGTGCTGAGTGGGTATTAGTTCTTTGTCCCCCGTGTCCCCCTTGTCTCCCGTGTCCCCCTTGTCTCCACTCCCCACCCCCTAATTGCTAGATAAATTAAGAAAACTTAGTAGTATGTAACTCAAGTTCGCTTCGGACTTACACGCTGTTTGGTAGAATAACGGGGTTGTTTAATCTGATTACCTCCGTCTTTGAGCCAATCAACAGACCTTATTAACCTCGATACGTTGGCGCAAGAACTGGCGACAATCCAGCAAACAGGTTCTAAACGAATCGCCTTGTTGGGGTCGCGTCATGTGCCAATTACGCATCAAAATCTGATTGAAATGATGACTTATGCCTTAGTTTTATCAGGCAATCGAGTCCTCACATCCGGTGCTACGGGTACAAATTCAGCTGCTATTAAGGGAGCAATGCGGGCTGATCCGAACTTGCTGACGGTAATTTTGCCTCAAAGCTTAGAACGCCAGCCCCATGAATCTCGCCAGCAACTAGAGCAGGTTATGCACTTAGTAGAAAATCCTAGTAATGATAACTTGTCTCTGGCTGAAGCTAGTTACATCTGTAACAAAGAGATTGTCTCCCGTTGTCAGCAGCTGATCTGCTTTGCATTTCATGACAGTCGCACTCTGCTACAAACTTGTGGAGATGCTGAAGAACAAAGAAAGGTGGTGACACTTTTCTACTTTGATTAGTCAGCAGTCAACAGTCCACAGTCGAACCCATGACTGACTATGAACTATAGACTAATGACTATGGAGTAGAGACAGATGATTATTTTTTTGTATGCGATCGCCGCAGCTGCGGTGTTAATTTACCTGCCATTTTTAGTTGTAGGTTATGCTCGTATGCGCGTTGGGTATGATCGTTCTGCCCCTCGCGCTATGTTTGATAAATTGCCAGCCTATGCACAAAGAGCTACTTGGGCGCACCAGAACTCATTTGAAACGTTCATGGTGTTTGTTGCGGCGGCACTAATGGCTTATGTAACTGGTGTGAATTCTTCTATAGCAGCATGGGCTGCGATCGCTTTTGTTGTGGCTCGTCTGCTATTCTCGATATTTTATATATTGAATATACCGCTATTGCGATCGCTCATGTTTGGCATTGGCTCTCTTAGCTGCGCTACTCTTATTGTTCTGAGTATCATGCAAGCTAAGGGTTAATTGGGGGATTGGGCAGAAAAAGTCAAAAGTCAAACAATTATTTCTTGTCTCCTCTGCTTCCTCTGCTCCCCATTTTCCCTAGTCCAAAATCCAACATTTCAAGTCCAACATTTCTTATGGCTTCTACTTATTCCTTTGACATTGTGAGTGAATTTGATCGGCAAGAATTGGTGAATGCTGTTGATCAAGTCATCCGAGACCTCAAAAGTCGTTATGACCTCAAGGATACCCAAACTACTGTTGAGTTGGGTGAAGAAAAAATTACTATCGGCACAGATAGCGAGTTTACCCTAGATTCTGTTCACAATATTTTGCGTGAAAAGGCTGCCAAGCGGAATCTTTCCCAAAAAATCTTTGATTTTGGCAAAGTAGACTCCGCAAGTGGTAATCGCGTCCGTCAAGAAATCACCCTCAGAAAAGGCATCAACCAGGATATTGCCAAGCAAATATCTAAATTGATTCGTGACGAATTCAAAAAAGTCCAAGCGTCAATTCAAGGTGATGCTGTGCGAGTTTCTGCCAAAGCTAAAGACGATTTGCAAGCCGTCATGCAACGCTTAAAGCAAGAAGACTATCCTGTAGCTTTGCAATTCACTAATTATCGTTGACATACTCACCGACATAGAATGTCGGTGATTCTTGACAGTTCACAGTAACCCGCTACCGAAATAGTCTTACAGTCACTCCCTGCCCGTTTAAGGTCGTGGTGATGCCCCATCCCCACCCTTCTCTGCGTTCCCTGCGGGACGCTGCGCCAACGGGTTCGCTACTTCGACGGGACGGAGACCGACACCGCCGAGTAGATTCACCATTTCTATATTTTTGGATGCGTTTTCATCTATTTCTTGCTCAGTACCGCAATTTAAACAAAGTATTGAGCGAACAGAGAGGTCAATTTTTCCCCAACGAAAGCCACAACATCAAAATACATAAAGCCTGCAAAAGCAGGCTTTATTAAAGTTCTAATCAGACTAACTGCGACTTTTCAAGTTTACTGTCTAGTTAGATGCTGTTTTTTTCTTTAAGAATCCGCCCAAAGAACCAACTACCAACAAACCTAAAATCGCGCCAGGTTCAGGAACTGAGGTTGCTGTCAACTGACCACCATTATCCAATCTACAGTTAGGAAATGTACTGCACACTTCTGGGGATAGGTCATCTTTCAAGAAAATCCTAGCTGTCGGTAGTCCTTCGGCTGGATTGAGATAAGTATAGAAATCTAAACCTGCAACTGCGGTGTTAAAGTCAATTCCCAAATCAAAGCCGTTAGCTGCGTCATAATTGCCAGTTTGCAGCACAGTTTTTGTAACTGTATCAAAGTTGAAATTGAAAGTAGTATCAGCAGGATTAGGAAAACTGTACTTGAATGATTGCAACAAATTTCCGTCGGGGTTGAAGAAGGAAATAGCAAATCTACTCAGTTGATCTCTAGTGACAATAGTTCCCTCGAAAATATCGTCATAGCTGAAATTTCCTGTTGCTGTATAACCTTGATCTCCTTGCCAATCAATCTCAAAAGTAGCTGCATTGGCACTGGAAACGTTAATTAAAGTAGCCATTGAGGTGACTGCAACAACTGCGACTTTAGCTGTGATTTGGTTACAAATGCTTTTCATTTTCTTGATAGTAGTAGTAAATTCTGATGTTGTTTCAATTACCAACTTTTTTTGTCAAAATTAACAAAAAACGCTGATATTTCTGCAAAAGGTGAACTGAAAAAAGCGGATTAATATACCTAACTAGACACTTGAAACCTAGCAAAATCCATAAATAATAGACTCTGCTCATAATAACCAGATGCTTTTTTACCTGGGAATATGTGATAACAATTGTTCTTGTTGGGAATACTTAATCCCTAAAACACCTTTGCGGAAATTCTACCATTAGATTCAATCTACTCACATTATTTATATTTAATTTTTCCAAAAAACACAAAAAGTTCCTAATAAATTCAAAGAATATTTTATCGTTATTTAATTTTTCCTTTACCTCTTTTTAACCATTTTTTGTTTCATGATTAACACATAATTTGCTCAGACGATCAATATTTTTTTAATGCCTAATTTTCTACTTATAACCCGTTAATTAAATCAATCATTACCTAATCTTAACCAACATCAATTAATTTTTAACTGGCATTTTCATGTAACCAAAAATATCTTTATGAATTTATCAAGACGCAAATTCTTTACATTAGCTGGTGCAAGTGCTGCCGGAACTCTAGCTATATCACCCTTGGAAGGTCTGCTTGCTAGAGCAGCTTTAGGTCAAACAACACCTACAACTACAGGATATGGGCCACTTTTAGCAGACCCCAATGGCTTGTTAGAGCTACCAGCCGGATTTCAGTACCGCATTATATCTCGTACAGGCGATCTCATGGCTGACGGTAATCCAGTACCTGGCGCTCATGATGGTATGGCAGCCTTCCCAGGACCCAGAAATACAACAATATTGGTTTGTAACCACGAATTGAGCAACACTTCTGGTACACAAGTAAGAGTGCCAAACCGCTACGATCCTGTCAGCAGAGGTGGTACTACCAACTTAGTTGTGGGTCCTAATCGTCAGTTAATCAAGCAGTTCGCCACTCTCGGTGGAACAATTCGTAACTGTGCAGGTGGTCCAACACCTTGGGGTTCATGGATTACTTGTGAAGAGAATGTCAGCGTACCTGGTAGCTCTGATGGCTCTACACAGTTCCACGGTTACAACTTTGAGGTTCCTGCCAGTGCTACTGGTCCTGTAGACCCAGTACCCTTAATTGCTATGGGACGGTTTAATCATGAAGCTATAGCTGTAGACCCTGCAACTGGTATCGTTTATCAAACAGAAGATAGTGGAAGTAGCCTATTTTACCGCTTTATTCCCAACGTACCTGGCAAGTTAGCAGAGGGTGGTAAGCTCGAAGCTCTAGTCATCAAAGGTAGACCTCAAAGCATCACTAATAATAGAGGTGCAAATAGCGGACTTTACCCAATAGGACAAAAATTTGCTGTAGAGTGGGTAGAAATTCCTGACCCTAATCCAGCTACAGATAATGTTCGAGTACAAGGTTTTGCTTTGGGTGCAGCTCAGTTTTCTCGTGGAGAAGGCATCTGGTATGGTAACGGTGAATTGTACTTCTGTTGTACCAACGGTGGTGCAAACAGTGGTGGTCAAGTCTGGCGCTATAATCCTAGAACTGAGATGATTGATCTGTTTGTAGAGTCTCCATCTAGAGATGTTCTGGATGCTCCTGACAATATATGTGTAGCACCTTTTGGCGACCTTATCCTCTGCGAAGACGGTGGTGGTGATCAGTATCTCAGAGGTGTAGATACCACAGGTGGACTCTATAATTTTGCACGTAATGCCTTAAATGGCAGCGAATTCTGTGGAGCTTGCTTCTCTCCCGATGGTAATACGATGTTTGTCAACGTTCAAAGTCCTGGTATTACCCTCGCAATTTGGGGTCCTTGGAATAGCAACAGAGGCTGATAGAAACTCCTAATATTCCAGTATCAAACCTCTTGTAACCCAAGCTGATAATTCAAAAAAGAAGAGAAATTTTGCGGGAAAAGCGATCGCCTTTTTGTTAGTGTGAGATCAGGCGATCGCTATTAATTCCCTATTACTGGTGGTAACATCTCTAAAACCAGAATTTCTACATCAGGAAATTTTAAGGGTGCGATCGCCCCATCTTCTGCCAAAATTAATTTACTTTGGTAGCCCTCTGGACTCGGTTTGCGGAAAACGTACAATTGACGGCTAACTACATCTAACACCCAATAATCTTGAATGCCTGCTTGCGAGTAAGCTTTGGCTTTAATTTCACAATCTAGCTGGCGACTGCTATCTGCTACCTCAATAATTAGATACACTTCAGAAGGTGTAGGATGGTGATCTGCGTAGTCCAGTGGGTCTACTTTCACAACAGCAATATCTGGTTCTGGTTCAGATCGTTCATTTAACTTGACAGGATCTTGAACACATATCAAAGCTAGGTTACTTAATCTATTTTGCAGCAATCTATCTGTTCTTCCCACTGCCGACCGATGGGCTGTTCCTTTAGCAATCATCCAAATAATCTTTCCTTCTAAAAGTTCTACTCTTTCCTCTACACCAAAAATCCCAGCCTCAGCCATCCGGTGGTATTCTTCCACTGTCCAGAGGCGAAGTTGTAACGTCGTTTCTGTGTTTTGCATGAGTTTTTGCCTACGGAGAAAATTTGATATTTGATTATCTTCGACTTGACACATAAACACTAATATGTTTCTTAAATTTAAGATTTTTCCCCTGCATTAAAGATTTGGGAAACTTGCAGATTTAGCTGACTAAATTGAGGAGAGACAACTAAATCATCACCAGAAAAGTTACCAAACTCTGTGTAAGTATTACCAGTTAATTCTAAAACTAAAACAGTCTGCGCCTCTGGGTCAACAATCCAATATTCAGGAATACCGCAATCTTGATACTGCATCCGCTTGGCGATGAAATCTCTATGTCTTTGTAATTCCCCTGGACTGACTACTTCTATTACTAGTAGAGGAGGTAGCATCGTCAGACGAATGGTATTACGCTGTGCTAACTGCTGAATATGTTCTTCTCGAATAATAGTTAAGTCAGGGTAACGGTTTCTGGGTTCGCCTCTGACTTCCAATTCCAAGCCATGCCCCCGTACCCTTTTGTAGCCTAACAGTGAGGCAAATTGAATTAATAGGAATGTAGCAATCTGAACGTTAATTCCTGATTCTGGAGGCATTTCGATTAATTCGCCATTAAATAGCTCATAGAGTTTATCTGTACCATCATCATAGGATAAGTATTCTTCAAAACTTTGAAATTGATGTTTAACTTGTAGCATCAGATTTTCTCCATGAGCAGACACTATTCACGAGATACCTACTTCCTATTATGGTTGTTAATTATTCGATAATTTGAATTTCATCAAGTCTGTTAATCACCACATCTGCACCTTTAACGTTATCTGGTTTACCAACCCAAGTAATCCCAATACAACCTGCGGCTTTAGCATTACGAGCCATTTGCATATCACCAACAGCATCACCCACCATTAATGTATTGTCTGGTTGTACTTCTAATACTTGGCAAGCTTGTATAAACAGTGCTGGATCTGGTTTACTTAGTCCATCATCTACACCTATTTGTGCTTGGATATAATCACTTAATTGATATCGTGCTACAAAGTCTCTGACTTCTGCTGTTGTAGCTGCGGAAAGGATACCAAGCTTAATTCCTGTTGTTGAGAGGGAGCGCAAAACCTCTAGAGTTCCTGGAAATATAGGTGCAGGAGTTTGATTAACATATTTTTCCGCTTCATCTAAGGATTGACGAGCTATTTGCAAAGATTCAAACCAACCTCTCCCAGTTTCCGCGATATAGGCGGCGGCGGCGATTTCTGTTTCTCGCCGACTGGCTACTGCGATTAAGCCAGCATGATCTAGGGTATTGCTGTTAATCCCAAAAGCCATTAACAATGGTTCGCCAATCCCAGGGATTTGAGCATCTATTAACCGGGCTGCTTTTTGTCCGAGCGATCGCAAATAGATTTCTGAGTCTTCTAATGTACCATTTTTGTCAAAAAGAATGGCTTGAACATTGTCAAACTTGATTTTTTTACATTGAATAGTTAGCAAAATATTTCTCTACCCCAAAAATTGTTACTACACAGTTAACATCTCAACCCAACCTTGTATATTGAAAGAAGTAGTATTGCATCCCTACTTAACTATCAATAAAAAAAGAGGGATTTCCCCTCTTCCATAAATGCGATGATCTTTGTTAATTAAAGTATTTTATTACTCTTCAATAGCGGCTGGTATTTCTTCTACTGCTTCGGTTTCAGCTACTGCTTCGGTTTCAGTTACTACTTCAGTTTCAGCTACTGCTTCAGTTTCAGCTACTGCTTCAGTTTCAGCTACTGCTTCAGTTTCAGCTACTGCTTCAGTTTCAGCTACATCTTCTGTTGCTGGTGGAATTTCTTCCTCAATTTCACCCGCACTTTCTACAACTTCTGCTGGTGTAGCAATACCTTGTTGTTTAGCAAGCATCTGTTCTCTATACTTAGCTGCCATTTCTTCTGCTTTGTCATAAACCAAATCACGGTTTTTAATCATGTCACCGGGTTCTGGTTCTAACTGTTTGGTAGATAGAGATATTCTGCCTCGTTCTGCATCCAAGTCAATGATCATCACTTTCACTTCATCATTAACATTGAATACGCTGTGGGGTGTATCAATATGCTCGTGAGAAATTTCTGAGATGTGCAACAAACCACTGACACCGCCAATATCAATAAATGCACCGTAAGGCTTGATGCCACGCACTGTACCAATTACTACTTCGCCCACTTCTAGGCGGTTCATCTTCCGTTCAACTAACGCCCGACGATGAGATAGGACTAGGCGGTTACGTTCTTCGTCTACTTCGAGGAATTTTAATGGTAGTTCTTCGCCTACCAAGTCTTCTTTAGGTTTGCGGGTACTGATGTGAGATCCGGGGATAAAGCCACGTAAACCCTCAATTCTCACCAATGCTCCCCCACGATTGGTCGCAAACACGCCGGAACGCACAGTAGCATCTTCTGCTTGTAGCTGTCTCACACGCTCCCAAGCACGCATATACTCAATCCGACGGATGGAAAGAGTTAGCTGTCCATCTTCATTTTCATCGGTGAGGATGAAAAATTCCCTGGTTTCGTTGGATTGTAATACTTCTTCCGGGGCATCGACCCGGTTTATAGACATTTCTTGTATAGGTATATATGCTGCTGTTTTAGCACCAATGTCAATCAGAGCGCCACGCGGTTCTATACTAAAAACTGTACCTGGTACGACATCTCCGGGGCTAAAATGATAATCGTACTTATCAAGGAGGGCTGCAAAATCTTCGTGAGTAAATCCAATTTCTGTAGCGGTTAAGTTCTGATTGACCATGCTGATTTGTTCCTGGTTCTAGTCTCCGTAAAAGGTTATGCCATAATAGCGATAATCCATGCAACTGCCTTAACGGCAATGTACAACTATATCTCCCAATCCTAGCGTAGAAAAGCTAGTGTTAACACATATCAACTCCCAGATAGAAAATTATATCATATCTATCTGTGAAATTTTTATTAACAAATTTTTGCTTTTAAGGGTGATGCCCCTTTAGCTACAGGAAAATCTTTAGCTACGTATTTAAAATACTTGATAATCCAGTATTAACTAGATAATTTTTCCTGCATTTACAACAATACTACCTTTTTTAATCTTTTCGCTACATTGGTCAAAAAGTAAAACCAAAAAAATATCCGTTGTTCCTACCAGGAACAACGGATAAAAGTTTTATATAAATTTACAGATTTGGTATTAACTACCTACTTATCTTCTTTTTTCTCAATGCGGGGGGGTTCGCGGAATGCGATCGCAAAGAAAAGAACACCAATTGCCAAGGTCAAAATTAAAATGTACGCAACGCTTTCCATGTCAAAAGCTCCTTAAAGTGCTGAGTTTTGAGTGCTGAGTGCTGAGTGCTGAGTGCTGAGTTCAAGACTTCGCTCGGAAATCGTTACTCATAACTCAGCACTGAATTTAGAGTTTTGAGTGCTGAGTCCAAGACTTAACTCGGAACTCATTACTCATAACTCAGCACTGAATTTAGAGGGCTTCTTTACGGCGGGTTGACTTGTCACCCACTTTCTGGAATAGACCCCATTCGACTTGCTCTTCTAGATCCGCTTCTACACCAGCAAATACGTCTCGGTAGATTGTCCGAGAACCATGCCAGAGATGACCGAAGAAGAATAACAAAGCAAATACAGCGTGTCCAAAGGTAAACCAACCTCTGGGAGATGTACGGAATACACCGTCAGAGTTTAAGGTTTCGCGGTCAAATTCAAAAATTTCGCCGCCTTGAGCCTTACGAGCATATTTCTTCACATCGGCTGGATCTGTAAAGGTTTTGCCATTGAGATCGCCACCGTAGAAGCTAACAGTTACACCTGTTTGCTCAAAGCTATATTTAGATTCTGCCCGACGGAATGGAATGTCAGCGCGGACGATACCATCAGCATCGGTCAAGATGACAGGGAAGGTTTCAAAGAAGTTGGGCAGACGACGGACATTTAATTCGCGTCCTTCCGCATCTGTGAATACTGCGTGACCTTGCCAAGATTGGGCAATACCATCACCTTTGACCATTGGCCCTGTACGGAATAGACCACCTTTAGCTGGGCTATTACCTACATAATCGTAGAAAGCCAGTTTCTCAGGGATTTGTGACCAAGCTTCTGAGAGGCTTGCACCTTCAGCTAGACTGCTTTGTACACGGCGGTCAATTTCTTCATGAAAGTAACCTTGATCCCATTGATAACGGGTTGGGCCAAATAATTCGATTGGGGTAGTGGCGTTACCGTACCACATAGTACCAGCAACGACAAAAGCCGCGAAGAATACTGCTGCGATACTGCTGGAAAGTACGGTTTCAATGTTACCCATCCGCAGGGCTTTGTAGAGCCTTTCAGGTGGTCTAACAGTGAGGTGGAATAACCCAGCAATAATACCAACTACGCCGGCTGCGATGTGGTGAGCCACTACACCACCGGGGTTAAAGGGGTTGAACCCGGCTGGCCCCCATTCTGGTGCTACGGGCTGGACGCTACCAGTGATCCCATAAGCATCAGAAATCCACATACCAGGCCCAAATAGACCTGTTAAGTGGAAAGCACCAAAACCGAAACAGAGTAAACCAGATAAGAACAGGTGAATGCCAAACATTTTTGGCAAGTCAAGGGCAGGTTCACCAGTGCGGGGATCTCTGAAAAGTTCCAAATCCCAGAAAACCCAGTGCCATACAGCAGCTAGGAATAATAGACCAGAAAGAACAATATGCGCTGCGGCAACGCCTTCAAATGACCAGAAGCCAGGGTCAACTGCTGAAGCACCAGTGACACTCCAACCGCCCCAAGATTCGGTAACGCCTAGACGTGACATGAAGGGTAGCACGAACATCCCTTGCCGCCACATCGGGTTGAGAACAGGATCGCTGGGGTCATAAGTAGCTAGTTCATACAATGCCATTGAACCAGCCCAGCCTGCCACCAAAGCTGTGTGCATCAAGTGTACAGAAATTAGCCGTCCTGGATCATTCAGAACGACTGTATGTACTCGGTACCAGGGTAGTCCCATCGACTACGCTCCTCCTCGATGAGTTGTGTTTACAAAACAATTTTCTTACTTAAGGTTCTAAGGTTAGCAGCCTAACCTTGGACTTCTCTGAATTTTTTTATTGCCAGAGCTTGAACACTGCCATATCTCAAGCATTTTAAGCTAGAGAGTGACTTTTTTAGCAACGCTGACACACTTCGGATCAATTATTCCGCAGGGTAGCGATCGCTAAGTAAAAATGAGAATGTTTTAAAAAGTGTAACTATTGATGGAACTGTTTGCAAGCGTGTAAATAGATGCGCTCGTTTGGTCTGCGAGATTCATCTTGCCAGGAATCAGGGTCAAAACATATCTGACAGATGGTTACAAATATTTACATTTGGGGATTGGGGACACTTCCTGGATTTCTCACTTGTGAGAAATCCAAGGGGTGTGGGAGGTGTGGGAGGATGGGGAAGAAGTCTTACCCCCCACACTCCTCTTCCCCCTGAAGCCTACACTATGCGTGAGAAATCCGGGTAGGGACTGGGGATTGGGGACTGGGGACTGGTGTCTCCCTAATCCCTCACCTAAACTACTGACTGAATATTCTGCAATTGACACTTGGCTTCAGCAGTACCTAGGCGGTCAATTACTTGTTCAGCCGTCATTAACCGCTTTAGCACTACTTGCCCGATGCTTTGACTAACAAATTCCGATGCGTTTGGTTTTACTTCTACGGTTATTACAACCTCTTCAATGCGATAAAGCCACATTAATTCGTTATTTTCTACCAAACAAATATTCAATCGTTGAATATCTGGTGGTCTTCGCCATGCTGTTATTTGCCATAATCCATCAGATGCCCAAACTCTGCCAACAGTCCATCCCTCAGAAAGAAAGAAATATTTCACGATTTTAATCTCACTATTTAGACTTGATAATTTACTTTTTATCCACTGCCAATCATCTTGTTTGATGATGTATAAACATGAAATCTGCTAGTCAAGCCATCATTATTTATCCCTTGATAAAAAGAATTGCACAAGAAAAATTTGAGATATTTATCAGATTTATTCTTGGGGTAGATTTGATTAAAATTTAACTGTGATGGCTGTATCAATGTAACTACAATAGTAAAGCAGAAATATTGACTCTTGCAGTTACTACAGCACCTTAACAAACCTAATTGACTTATAAATGTGAATTAATGACAATTTTAATTAATATTTAATTTTTTACATATAATGATTCCCACATTCATGAGGTCAAAGAAGAAAAAATTAACCGCAGATAAAAACAGACCTCATTCATAACCCCTGTTTCTCCGCTATCGTGAATGGTTGAGGATTGCTATATTAGACAACTGGTACTTAGCTGCACTTTAATTCTTGTGCTGTTCCAGGTAAAAAGTTGGTGACTATTGCCACACATATAGTATGATTACTGGCTAATTTTACAAATCAAAGATGCTATGACTGAGTTTTCAATATTAGGGCGAAGATGGGGACGGGTAACAAAATTTCTATCTTTATTTTGTTTATGTTTACTATTAGCGATCGCCTGTACACCCCGACAACAGGTAAACAATACAACTGCTGGTGATGGTCGGATTACTATAGGTACAACATCCAAGCCAAGAACCTTAGATCCAGCCGATGCCTATGAGTTAGCATCCTTGGGTTTAGTGTTTAATATGAGCGATCGCCTCTATACTTACGAACCAGGGAGTACGGAAATTAAGCCGCAATTGGCCACAGGTTTACCAAAAGTCAGTGCTGATGGTCTAACTTATACTATCCCTCTACGCCAAGGTGTGGTGTTTCACGATGGCACACCCTTTAACGCCAAAGCGATGGAGTTTAGTATCAAGCGATTTATTGAAAATAAGGGTAAACCTTCTTTCTTACTAGCAGATACAGTAGACTCTGTAACCGCCACAGGAGACTATGAATTAACAGTGAAGCTGAAAAAGCCTTTTGCAGCCTTTCCTTCATTGCTGGCATTTTCTGGGGTATGTGCTGTTTCGCCGAGTGCTTATGAAATTGGTGCAGGGAAATTTAAACCAGATATTTTTGTCGGGACTGGCCCTTATAAAATAGCCCAGTATGGGACAGATTCACTGCGACTTGATGTATTTGACAAGTATTGGGGAGAAAAACCAGCAAACCAAGGGATTAACCTTCAAATCCAGACCAGTCCTGTTAACTTGTTTAATGCCTTTCGTACAGGTGCTGTAGATGTCGCTTACTTGTCATTACAACCAGATCAAATTCGCAGCTTAGAGGCTGGTGCTAAAAAAGGGGATTGGCAAGCGATTACGGCTCAGGGTAGTGTAGTGAGTTATCTGGTATTGAATCGCAATCAGAAACCACTAGATAAACCAGAAGTTAGACAGGCGATCGCTGCTATAATTGACCGTCCATTATTAAATGAACGGGTTTTATATAGTCAAGCTGATCCGCTTTACAGTATGATTCCCACTACATTCAACGTTTCTCAGCCATTGTTTAAAGATAAATATGGCGATGGTAACTTTGAAAAAGCCAAACAGTTGTTAACTGCGGCTGGTTATTCAAAAGAAAATCCTGTCAAAATTCCAGTTTGGTATCCTTCTAGTTCCCCAACTCGCAGTTTGGCCGCACAAACACTAAAATCTCTGGCTGATACCAAAATGGATGGCATAGTACAACTAGAAGTCAACACAGTAGAAGGGGCAACTTTTTTTAAAGACATTTCTAAAGGTTTATATCCCGCAGCTTTGCTTGATTGGTATCCAGACTTTCTAGATCCAGATAACTATGTGCAGCCATTTTTAGCTTGTCAACAAGGTTCAGAGGCTAAAGGCTGTGAAGATGGTGGTAGTCAAACTCAGGGTTCGTTTTACTATAGCGAAACTCTGAATAAATTGATTGATGAGCAACGTAAAGAACAAAATCCAGAAGCACGGCAGAAAATTTTCGCCCAAATCCAAGACCAAGTAGTTAATGATGTGCCTTACATTCCCTTATGGCAAAACAAAGATTATGTATTTGCTCAAAAAGGTGTAACTAATGTCCAACTTGACCCTACCCAGAATTTGATTTATAGAACCATCAAGAAATAGTTATTAGGTAATTCATAATTCGTAATTATGAATTACCTATTTTCTAAAATTGATTTCTTAAATTTTGAATTTTGAATTTTGAATTTATAAATATGTCTCGATCAAAAGCTCTACAATATTACATTGTTTCTCGCTTGCTCTTAGCACCATTGCAGCTATTAACTATCATTACCATTGTATTTTTATTACTACGAGCTACACCAGGAGATCCAGCAGATGCGATTCTGGGTGGACGTGCGCCGGAAGCTGCTAAAGAAGAATTAAGAAGACAATTAGGTTTAGATTTACCTTTGTGGCTACAGTATCTTAATTACTTAGGTCATTTGCTCCAGTTTGATTTAGGCACGTCTTTGACAAGCAGGGGACAGCAGGTTTGGAATATTATCGGACAACATTTTCCGGCAACTGTAGAGTTAGCAATATCTAGTATGACGGTGGCTCTGATTGTGGGTATCCTGGTTGGTACACTGTCCGCGTCTCGTCCCGGAACAGGTTTTGATATTGGGGGGCGGTTATTTGGGATTATCACCTATGCCCTACCTATGTTTTGGGCAGGTATGCTGTTACAGTTGATTTTCTCAGTGCAATTGGGCTGGTTTCCTAATTCCAACCGCTTTCCGCCCAATCTTCCAGCACCATCGCCAATTACTGGGTTATATACCATTGATAGCTTACTAGCTGGTAATTTTAGCCAATTTTTCGCGGCTTTACACCATTTAGCTCTTCCCAGTCTCACGTTAGGCATTTTGCTGAGTGGCATTTTTGAGAGAATTGTCCGCGTCAACTTAAAACAAACTCTCCGTGCTGACTATGTAGAAGCTGCTAGGGCTAGAGGTATTTCTGAAAACAAAATTTTAGTCTCCCATGCTTTGAAAAATGCTCTGATTCCCGTAATTACTGTTTTGGGTTTAACCTTTGCTTCCTTGCTGGGGGGAGCAATTTTAACTGAGGTGACATTTTCTTGGCCGGGGTTGGCAAATAGGCTATATCAAGCCATTTCTGATCGCGATTATCCCACAGTGCAGGGTGTACTAGTATTTTTTGGTGCGATCGTTGTGAGTGCAAGCATTTTGATTGATATTCTCAACGCTTATGTTGATCCACGGATTCGTTATTAAGCATAATTAGACATCGCCGAAAAATTAGAGACGTAGCAATGCTACGTCTCTACAAGGTTGTGTTGGAAATTTCCAGAAAATATCGCACTTAGCACCAAATATGAATTCTCAATGGGAATATTTGTTAAAAAACCTCGGTGAATGGCAAGGATCATTCACTCGCTTATCACCCCAAGGGGAACTTTTAGAAGATATCAAAAGTGTAGTTTCCTTAGAAGGTCTCAACAATAACCAAACTATTCATCAGGTTGTTCGTCGTCAAGGACAAGCAGATTTAGTTTTAGACTACAGTTCTTTATCCCAAAGTACGCTATTTTTCCCTAATGGAGCATTTTCCCAAGGTACACTTCAGCTTGCACCCTTTGGTGAGTTTGGTGCAGAACTAGGATTAATCCATGAAAATCGTCGCTTACGTCTAGTTCAGTTATTCGATAAAGATAGTCAACTAGATAGACTAATTCTCATTCGTGAACATTTAGCTGGTAGTGAACCAGTAGAAAATCCACCTTTACAAATAGATGACTTGTTGGGAGAGTGGCAAGGTGAAGCTACGACAATATATCCTGATTGGAGTCCCCTTAAGACTGTCTCGACAAATCTCAAACTACAACTTGACGATAATGGGCGATTAATTCAGAGTTTGAGTTTTGGCGAGCATCCCACAATTACCTCTACAGCCACTATTAAGGGTTCTATCATCCTCTTTGACGAAAATCCACAAAAACAGATCCAAGTTTTGCTATTACCTAATGGTGCTTCTGCAACTTCTCCCCTTAAAATGCAGGTACACCAGGGGTTAATTTTAGAAGTGGGTTGGTTAATTCAAGCGAATTTACGCCAACGCATGGTTAGGTGCTATAACAATCAGGGCGAATGGGTAAGCTTAACTTTAGTTACGGAACAGCGCGTAAAAACTAAATAACCATCCTCAATTATTTGGGGAAAGTCAATAAACCCACTTTTTTAAATAAAGCAGGGTTCTGAATCAAATCAGATGACTCTAGTTTTTATTTTCTGACAATCCGAAAAGTGAAACCCTGATTTTGTATCTAAAGCATACAAGCTTTTAGGAATTACTCATATGAACGCAAAAGCTATTTCAGCTATCTTAGCTACAGCTACAGGAACAGCTTCAATATTAACTGCTATTCTAGGAATGCCTAGCTCTGCTCTAGCTAATACAAGAGTATTTAGCTGTAGTGCTAAAAATGTATATGTTGAAGTTTCTCGCCTCAATAATGGCGGTTTACGTTATGCAGCATACAATATTCCTACTACCCTCAACCGTCCTAATCTTTTACTCAATGGTGGAACAGTTAGACGTAATGGAAATGGAGAAGTAGTTTACAGATTTAGAAATGCCAACTTTCTTTATGCTGCTGTTCAAGATCAAGGTTATGGCAAAGTTTTAGTCTACAAAAATAACCGATTGATTGGCACAAACTATTGCGGTGATGTCTAACATCAGTTAAAACTTAAAAAATATATAATTTTAAAAACCCAGGCTCATGAAGTCTGGGTTTTTGATTTTGATTTATTTTCTTGGCATAAAGACTTTAGTCTCTAAGATGAACTTGCTTATTCATGAATTTAAACTAGAAAAATAACTAGAGCTTGCTGAAATAACTAACCAGTAAAAAATTCAACTTACCACTCACTACTCACTAGAATATTTTCTTGCTTAAAAAATTTTAATATAAATTCTCATCAAATAGTTTTAATCTAACTTTTTAATGGCATTTTTTAGCCGTTTGTAATTCACAACTCCGGCAGTTGACCCTTTAAAGTTGAGAAATTTAATATGAGCAGCAATTTAGCAACCAAACTGCGTGTTGGTACAAAAAAAGCACACACAATGGCAGAAAATGTGGGTTTTGTCAAATGCTTTTTAAAAGGAGTGGTAGAAAAAAGCTCTTACCGGAAGTTAGTGGCTAACTTTTACTACATCTACTCGGCGATGGAAGAGGAGATGGAAAAGCACAGCCAGCATCCAATTGTTTCTAAAATTAACTTTCCCCAACTAAACCGTAAGCATACTTTAGAGCAAGACCTGAATTATTACTATGGTGCTAACTGGCGGGAACAAATCCAGTTATCTTCAGCCGGGGAAGCTTATGTAAAACGTATTCGGGAAATTTCAGCTACCGAACCAGAATTATTAATTGCCCATTCTTACACTCGTTACTTGGGTGACTTGTCTGGCGGACAAATTCTCAAAAACATTGCTGTGACAGCGATGAACCTTGGTGATGGACAAGGCACAGCTTTCTATGAGTTTGCAGATATTAGCGACGAGAAGGCATTTAAAACTAAATATCGTCAAACTTTGGATGAACTACCTCTTGATGATGCAGCAGGAGATCGCATTGTTAATGAAGCAAATGCCGCCTTTGGTATGAACATGAAGATGTTCCAAGAATTGGAAGGTAACTTAATCAAAGCAATTGGTGTGATGTTGTTCAACACCTTGACACGCCGACGCACACGCGGCAACACTGAACTCGCAACTGCTGAGTAAAACCAATTCAAAATTCAAAATTCAAAATTCAAAATTAAGAACGGCTGAATTTTGGAGAGTTGGTAAAGGTAAACTTTTGTAAAGTAAGTTTAAGTAAAATTTAGGGGCAGCTTCCCTAGGTTCATCTGCTTTCAGCAGGCGATCGTGGTGAAGTTGCCCCTAATGTTTTGGGACAGGTGACAGGTGACAGGTGACAGAGTAATAAACACCCTGTCACCTGTTCCCTGTTCCCTAGAACATACCCATGCCGCCCATGCCGCCCATGCCACCCATGCCGCCCATGCCGCCCATACCGCCCATGCCGCCCATGCCGGCATCAGGAGGCATAGCAGCTTTCTTCTCTGGTTTTTCCACAATAATCGCTTCAGTGGTTAAAACCATACCAGCAATAGAAGCAGCATTTTGCAAAGCTGAACGTACTACTTTCGCAGGGTCAATAATACCAGCCGCAATCAAGTCTTCAAATTGCCCAGTCGCAGCGTTGTAACCCATGTTGAATGCGCTGTCTCTGACCTTAGAGACGATTACAGCACCTTCAGCACCAGCATTGTCAGCAATTTGACATAAGGGTGCTTCTAAGGCGCGTTTGATAATATCAGCCCCAATTTTTTCTTCTCCCACAAGGCTGTTCTTAATTTCGTCAACCTTGGTAGACAAGTGAATCAAGGTTGTACCACCACCAGGAACGATACCTTCTTCTACAGCCGCTTTAGTAGCGTTGAGTGCGTCCTCAATACGCAGCTTGCGGTCTCTGAGTTCGGTTTCCGTAGCTGCACCCACTTTAATCACTGCCACGCCGCCAGCTAGCTTGGCGATGCGTTCTTGGAGTTTTTCTTGATCATATTCGGAATCAGTTTCTTCTAACTGCTTGCGAATTTGAGTAATCCGTTTTTGTATTTCTGGCTTGGCAGAACTACCAGCAACAATGGTGGTGTTTTCTTTATCGATGGTGATTTTGCGGGCAGTTCCCAGCATTTCCAAGGTAGCGGTATCTAAGTTGAGACCGATTTCTTCGGAAATCATCTGTCCATCGGTGAGAATAGCAATGTCTTGCAACATGGCTTTGCGGCGTTCACCAAATCCAGGTGCTTTAATTGCAGCTACAGCCAATACACCCCGTGCTTTGTTAACTACCAAAGTTGCTAAAGCATCTCCCTCTATATCTTCAGCAATGATCAGCAAGGGTTGACCCAAGCGGGCAACTTTTTCCAACACAGGGACTAATTCTTGGATGCTGCTGATTTTCTTGTCGGTGATCAGAATACGCACATTTTCGTACTCTACTATCATCCGTTCGTTATTGGTGACGAAGTAGGGGGAAATGTAACCTCTATCAATCTGCATCCCTTCCACTACTTCTAGTTCAGTGATGAGAGATTTAGATTCTTCAACGGTGATTACACCATCTTTGGTGACGATTGCCATTGCTTCGGCGATCATTTTGCCGACTTCTTCGTCGTTACCAGCCGAGACAGTTGCCACTTGAGCGATCGCACTACCTTCTACTGGCTTGGCTACTCTGGCAATTTCTGCTACTAGGGCTTCAGTAGTTTTGTCGATCCCCCGCTTCAAGCTAACTGGGTTGCTACCGGCGGCGACGTTCTTCAACCCCTCTTTAATCAAGGCTTGTACCAAAACTGTAGCAGTTGTTGTCCCGTCTCCAGCTACATCTTTAGTTTTAGATGCTACCTCCTGAATTAGTCTAGCTCCAGTATTTTCTAAAGGATCTTCTAATTCAATTTCCTTCGCGACAGTGATACCATCATTAACGATTTGGGGTATACCAAATTTTTTTTCTAAAAGCACGTTGCGACCTTTTGGCCCCAAAGTGATTTTTACAGCATCGGCCAGGGCATTCACACCGCGTTCTAAAGCCCGACGTGAATCTTCATTAAACGAAATAATTTTTGCCATGTTCCCTTTCTCTAGCGTTTCCATTAGACAATTTAGCACTCACTGGTTCAGAGTGCTAAGTACCCAACCGTCTGAAATCACATCTGAAAATCAAAAAAATTGATTAATATACACTTGATGCTCATGTAGGATACTGGCAGTGATGGTTAAATCGGGAGATGAATCTGAACTTCGAGAACTCCCTTAGGTCTATTGGCATTGCTAACCCTAGCGGCACCGGCTGGTTGGCAGTAGTGTTTACGTTTATATTGGCCTGGTTGGTAACTTGGCGTTTAATTCCCACAGTACGTAAATTTGCTTTGCGGGTGGGTTGGGCTGACCAACCAAATGCGCGAAGACTCAACCGAGAACCATTGCCAAATGCAGGAGGTTTAGCTATTTATGCGGGAGTAATTGCCGCATTGGTATTAGCTATACTTTTACGACCCATTGAACTACAAAATGTATTAGCTCAGGTATTGACTATTTTACTGGGAGGTTCAATTCTAGTCTTGGTCGGCTTTATTGACGATCAGTTCGGATTACCCCCCTCTGTGCGCTTGTGGGCGCAAATTATCACGGCATTGTTACTTTTTGCCAATGGTATTAGCGTTGATGTTCCTCTAGGTACGCCAATTGACTCCATTTTTTCAATGTTGTTGACAGTGCTGTGGATTGTCGGTATTACCAACGCTGTCAACTTGATGGATGGTATGGATGGTTTGGCTGGAGGAATCAGTTTTATTACTGCCATGAGTTTACTAGGAGTTTGCGCCCAATTTCCCAATCGTGCAGCATCCACCTTAGTTTTAGCGGCTTTGGGTGGTGCAGCTTTAGGCTTTTTGCGCCATAACTTCCATCCTTCAAGGATCATCATGGGTGATGCTGGGGCATACTTTTTTGGTTATGTGTTGGCGGCAACAAGTATTTTAGGTAACCTACAACGTAATACCATATATGCTCTTGGCCCCTCAATTTTATTCTTGTTGTTGCCAGTGCTAGATACAACGCAAGTATTTATCCGCCGGTTATTAGCAGGCAAAAATCCCCTCAGTACCCCCGGTAAAGACCACCTACATCACCGTTTACTCGCTTGGGGATTCTCCCAACGTCGAGCTGCATTTACTCTGTGGTTAATCACTTTATTGTGCAACTTGCTAGCAATGAGAATCCAAGGTATGAGCTTGGCTGTAATGATGACCACTAGCAGCAGTATCATCCTCCTGCTTGGCTTTACAGTTTGGCAAAGGCTACGCCAGCAGCCTTGAGAGTGTTGAGTAGGGACTGGGAATTTTAGATTTTGCGGAAAGTTCTGTAGGCGGGTTTCCCGCCGTAGGAAACTTTTCAAGACGGATTTTAGATTTTGGATTGAATAATCTAAAATCCACTCATTGCAAATCTACTCATTGAAGGGCTGGGGACTGGGGACTGGGTAGAATTTATGAGACCCGCTAACAATACTCACTCAGCACGGGCTAAACGCCCCGCTACCGCTAACAGCACTCACCACTCACTCACCACTCTCTAAGCCATCACCATCCCACCGTCAACGTTAAACACCTGTCCTGTAATGTAAGCGGCTGCGGGATCAGCTGCGAGGAAGCGTACCATCCCGGCAATTTCTTCTGGTTGACCGTAGCGACCTAGGGGGATGTATTTAAGAATTTCATCGGCTTTGAGGTCGTTTGTCATGTCGGTAGCAATGAAACCGGGCGCAACGGCGTTAACGGTAATCCCACGAGAAGAGAGTTCTTTCGCAACGGTTTTAGTAAAGCCAATCACACCTGCTTTAGCCGCGCTGTAGTTAGCCTGACCTGGATTACCCATTTGTCCAGCCACGGAGGTAATACTAATAATTCTCCCAGAACGCTGCTTGAGCATGATTTTACTAACGGCACGGGTACATAAAAATACACCAGTCAAATTTAGGTCAATTACTGCTTGCCAATCTTCTGGCTTCATCCGCAAAAGTAAGGTATCGCGGGTAATTCCAGCATTATTGACTAAGATATCAATGCGCTTGAACTTGTCCATGACAGCATTGATGAGGGCATCTACCTGATCTGCTTGGGAAACATCAGCTTGCAGCACGATCGCTTCACCTCCAGCACCAGTAATTTCTGATACCACCTTGTCAGCAGCATCACTGGAACTAGCATAGTTAACGACTACAGTTGCTCCATAGGTGGCTAATTCTAGTGCGATCGCTCGGCCAATTCCTCTTGAAGCCCCCGTAACAACTGCTACTTGCCCTTTTAAATTTTCACTTAAAACAGCCATGAACTATTCCTCAAAATTTTTAATTACCGCGCTAATTATTTTATGGTGATTTGTACCTAGAACTGATCAGGAATTCAAAATTCAAAAAAGCATTTGATAGCCAAAATCTCTTTCCTAGTCACCAGTTCTCGATCTCCAATCTATTTCGCAACAATAAAAACAAAATAATGTTACACCGTTTCTAGAAAGCAGACATTAAGATTGAATTCAATCAATAAAAAATTGGTGTGTGTCACATGACTACTAAAAAACAATTCAACAGCTTTGACGAGATGCTGTCTGATTCTGATGTACCTGTTTTAGTAGATTTTTATGCTGAATGGTGTGGCCCCTGTCAAATGATGGGGCCGATTTTAGAGCAAGTAAATACTCAACTAAAAGACCGTTTGCGTATTGTCAAAATTGACACTGAAAAATACACAGAACTGGCCAGTCAGTATGAAATTTATGCTCTACCAACACTAGTATTGTTTAAGCAAGGTCAACCAGTTGATCGCATTGAGGGTGTATTGCAAACCCCGCAGTTAGTCCAACGTCTGCAAGGTTTACTTTAACTAATGTTAAGTTTAGAGGCGTGAAAATTCACGTCTCTAAATATTATTTTTGATGAATTTCACACCGACTAAAGATTTTTTGATCACGTTACTAAATAAAGTTAAGAACGGCGCACATTTAAACAACACCACTCTTTGCGTTTCCACATAGTAGCGACGACCCAACCATGTTTTTCTAAAGCCTCAGCTACAGAGTTTGATTGTTCTATTAAAATCCCACTGAAAATAGCCCAGGTGCTAGATTTACATATTTCGGTAATTTCTGGTACTAGTTGAATAATCACATCAGCCAAAATATTGCAGACGATACCATCTACTGGCCGTTCAATTAGTTTTTTTAAAATGTCTACGCTACCTTCTGCTGGTACTATGCGTTCCGGGCTAACTTCATTGAGTGCGCGATTGCTAAAAGTTGATTGCACTGCTAAGGGGTCTGTATCCACCGCATAGGCTTTCTCTGCTCCTAATAGCACTGCCCCGATTGACAGGATACCAGAACCACAACCAATATCCGCAACTATTACAGGCTCTCGTTTACCACCTGTTCCCATAAAAGACTGCGGGACTTCACTTAAACGCATCTCTAGAGATTCCAAACACAATTGAGTGGTGGCGTGATTACCTGTCCCAAAAGCTACACCTGGGTCAAGACGAATAACTAACCTGTCTGAGTTTTCTGGTAATGGTAGCCATGCGGGGTTGATGAGAAAGCGATCGCCTATTTCTTGAGGATGCCAGTATTGTTTCCAACTAGTTGCCCAGTCTTCTTCATCAATTAGCTGCCAATTCAAGGTGGGACTAGATAATCCTACACATAGGGCATCTTGGCGCAGCCAAAGCCCCAATGCAGCTAAATCTAGTAACTCTGCTTGAAAGATTGGTAAGTAACCCTTGACTAAGCAGTCAGTCCCCTTACTTTCACTAGCCGAACCCCGACAACCAAAATCCTCCAATCGCCAAAAAACAGAGTCTTCTAACGCTGGTTCACATAAAATCTGTAGTTCCCACCAAGTGTTTGCCATTTTTCAGTGCTGAGTGCTGAGTGCTGTTAGCGGTAGCGCGGCGTTTAGCCGGTGCTGAGTGCTGAGTAATGAGTAATGAGTGCTGAGTGCTGAGTGCTGAGTAATGAGTAATGAGTAATGAGTAATGAGTAATGAGTTATTTTGTTGATTGCTAACTTTTCACTCCTAACTTTTCTTTTCACCGATTACAGGCGAAATTAATCACATCTGTACTCAAAACTCCTTACTCAGCACTCCCTACTCAGCACTCAGCACTTTATAAAGTTACTGTATACGCATCCCGGATACCGGGTACTTTGGTAATCTCAGTTAAAATCCCGTCTGGTAAGGGATCATCAATGCTGAGAGCCATGACTGCATCACCACGGACGATTTTGCGACCTACCTGCATACTGGCAATATTGACATTAAAGCTTCCTAATAGAGAACCTAGTTTGCCAATAATTCCTGGCATATCACGGTGTAAGGTAAACACCATATATTTACTAGGTGGGACGTTAATGGGGAAACCGTCAACATCCGTCAGGTGAATTTCCTTGTCACCTAACAATGCACCAGTTACAGAATGAGTACCTAAAGTACCTGTGGCTTCTAAACGTAATGAGCCGGCGTAATCACGGGCGGAAGCGTCGCGGGTTTCGATGACGCGAATTCCTCGTTCTTTGGCTTCGATGTTGGCGTTGACGTAATTTACCCGTTCTCTGAGGGCTTGATAAAGTAAGCCTTTGAGGGCTGCAATTACTAGAGGCTGACTCTTGTTAGTTGCAAGTTCCCCTTGGAGGCGGACGGTGAGCAACTCTACTCTTCCCCCGGCTAACTGTCCTACCAATTTCCCCAAGGTTTCTGCAAGCTGCATATAGGGTTTGAGTTCTTCCAAGACATCGGGGCCGAGTCCGGGAATGTTAACGGCGGAACGGGCGGGTAGTCCTAGAAGTACGTCGCGGATTTGTTCAGCTACGTCTATGGCTACATTCACTTGAGCTTCTGCTGTGGATGCGCCTAAGTGGGGAGTAAGGATGATCTCTTTGCCAAGCGATCGCAATTCTGATTCACCCAATGGTTCAGACTCGAACACATCCAAAGCTGCACCCGAAATTGTCCCAGCTTTAATGGCTGCGGCTAAGGCAGCTTCATCAATGATCCCACCACGAGCGCAGTTGATAATCCGGGCTGTGGGTTTCATTTTTGCCAGGGTTTCGGCATTAATGAGGTGGGTTGTTTCTGGGGTTTTGGGAATGTGCAGGGTGATGTAGTCTGCTTGCTGGATCAACAAATCTAAATCCACCAACTGACAGCCAATTTGTTCTGCTCGTTCTGTAGAAATGAAAGGATCGTAAGCTAGTAGTTTCATTCCCATAGCTTTGGCAACAGCAGCCACATGAGAGCCAATTTTACCTAAGCCAACGATACCAATAGTTTTCTTATATACTTCTGATCCCACAAAAGTTTTACGATCCCACACGCCGCTTTTTACAGAAGCATTAGCATCAGGGATGTGACGAGATAAAGACAACATCATCGCTAGGGCGTGTTCCGCCGCAGCAATGGTATTGCCTTCGGGGGAATTAACTACAACAATGCCTCTGCGGGTAGCAGCAGGCACATCTACATTATCTACACCAACACCGGCACGACCGATGATTTTCAGCTGAGTACCTGCTTCGATAATTTCTTGAGTTACCCGCGTTCCCGAACGAATCATTAACGCGTCGTATTCACCAATAATTTCTATTAGTTCTGCTGGTTTGAGGCCTGTATTGACATCAACAGTAGCAACTTGCGAGAGAATGTCAATACCAGCCTGGTCAATAGGATCGGAGACGAGAACCTTAGACATGATTAAATCATTAGATATGAGTTAGGAGTTTTGCTGCGCAAGACTTTTTAGTTTAGTCTTTATTCGTGGCAGTTCAGCAAAAAATATTTGTTTTAATATCAACTCATGCTGCACTTACACCTCTTAAGACGAGGATAACAGAGTATGAGGTACAAGAATAGTCTGGTACTTCCTCGTATGTATCTCAAGATGAGTAGCTGCTGACACCATCTTTCAGATCAACCATGACTAGCACTTTTACCCAAATTTTAGCTAACGAATATCTTATCCGTTAAAGTCGCGCCTAACCCACCACAGTCAGGAGGTGCGTTACGGCTCATTGGTACTCGCTCAAACTCTCAAATCTTCGCAGAGCCGTAACACACCCTACTTAATATTGACTAATTACGAATTACTTATTCTCAATTGTCCACAGGCGGCATCAGCTTCTAAACCACGGGAATAGCGGACGCTAACAGCGATGTTTTGCTGTTGGAGAACTGTGACAAAAGCTTGAATCCGATCGCTCTTAGGACGTTTATACTCAACTTCCTGAATGGGATTGTAAGGAATCAAGTTGACATGACATTGAAATCCCCGTAGACGCTTGGCTAGTTGTAAGGCGTGTTCTGGTAAATCATTCACCCCAGCCAGCAAGATGTATTCAAAACTTACCCGTCTGCCAGTAATTTCCACATATTCTCGACATTCAGCCATTAAATCTTCGATGGGATAGGAACGCGCACTGGGAATAAGTTGTTCGCGCAGTGCTTGGTTGGGGGCGTGGAGACTCACAGCTAGGGTAACTTGCAGATGGTGTTCGGCTAACTCACGGATGCGATCGCGGATTCCTACAGTAGATAAAGTTAGCGATCGCTGTCCAATCCCCACATCTTGATTTAAAGATTTAATTGCGCCTAAAACATTCTCAGTGTTTAACAACGGTTCACCCATGCCCATAAAGACAACATGACTCACCCGTTGCTGAAAATCTTCTTGCACTGTTAATACTTGATCAACAATTTCGTGTCTGCCCAAATTACGTTTGTAGCCACCTTTCCCCGTAGCGCAGAAATCACACGCCATTGGACAACCCACCTGGGTAGATACGCAAACAGTTAAACGCTTATCTGTAGGAATCCCGACGGTTTCCACGATTTGCCCATCAGCTAGTTGCAAAAGATACTTCACAGTGTCATCTGTTGCAACAGAACGGTAGTGAATCTGAGAACGTCCGATGGGGATATCTGCAACATCTGCTCGCCATTGCTTCGGAAACGCAGAAATATCAGCTAGAGATCGCACTCCCTTGTGATAGATCCAATCATGGAGTTGCTTCCCTCTGTAAGCAGGTTGTCCCTGCTGCTGTACCCAAGCAGTTAACTCCGTCACCGAAGCACCGAGTAAGGGCGGCAAAGTTGTTGTTTCTGGGATGCTTGAGTTAACTGGGGAAACAAGAGGCATAGCAGACATAAAAAATCACAAGTTGATGCTGAATCTCTATAGTACAACTTTCAAATCAAATTGGTCGTGAATATATATTGATGCTGGGTGCGATCGCCTCATCATCAATATTCTGTTTTTAGCCCTACTCCCCACTCCCTAACTTCAAGACAGAGTTGTATTACTCAGCATCGAGAATCTGGTATCGATTATCAAATGTTGCCGAATTCTTCTCGGCTTCCCAAGAAAGCCAGAACATTAGGTACATCCCCAAATCTTGTTTTTTATCTGGTTCGTGATAAATCACAACTTTCTCAGCTTTTTGATATCGCTCTAAAGCTTGTCGAAAGTTCTTCTTTGTAACTTTCTCTCCTAATGCTTCAGATAGTAAATGCCATAAAACACACCCCACATCCTTCTTTATATAATCAAGGCAGTAGCCATAAACATTAGCGAACTCTTCGTATGTCTGATTCTCACAAGCCGCTTTTAACAAGTCACTTTGTAAATCAGTTAAGTGCTTGCCAAATTCTTTATAAACCACTTTGTCTGCAATATTTAATAATTCTTGAGTATTCATCTTTCAACTCCAGCTAATTAATCTAATGCAGAAGATTGAGTAATTTCTACACAAGAAATTACTAATTTTTCTGGAAGTTAAAACACCAATTCATCTATAGCGTTTCCTAATTACATGAGGTCTATCATAGTCCCCTCTTCGTGGGAAAGAGCAGTCTGTTTGTTTCCGCCAAACAGAACTTCGGAAGAGGGGGCTAGGAATGGGTTTCTTGTACCTCACTCAATCGAGAAACGCTATAAATAATTACCCATCTCAAAGTAAAACTGAAAGTAAGAAAAAATTCACCTTGACTTTCCATCAAGCAGCTAGATAGCTATTACCTAATTAGCTGCCAGAGACAATTTAATCATGTGGATGAGATGACTAATAGCTTGGGTTTTTGATTACTGAATTGATACTCTAGCCAAGAGTTAAGGTGTAATTTTATATTAGTGTTGAAGGCAAAAAAAGAAGGATTTATTCCGGAATTTCACTAAATTATCACTTGAGAAAATTTATGATGTCCAAATCCTGAATCAAGGATTATCTGATTAACGAGGCATTAAACATTGTTACTCCAGACATAGCCTCAAATCTTAGCTATGGAAAAGAAAACACACTAACTAAATTCTCAAAAATGCCTAAAAACTATATACATCAATTTATTGATGAATAAGATCAACTCTTGCTGTATATGTGTCAGAGCCTTTTTGATGTCTAACTTTTCTTCGGCAATGCTCTCAATACTCAGCGAATATTATACTTAAATAATAATTATATCGAAAATCAACTACTTTACGTGAGATTTTTTATTTTTTTATAATTTCATTATCTTTTTTTTATAATTTCATTATTTTTGTCTTTAATGCTTTACAATACTTCACTTGCCTAGGGAAATTATCTCTATATTTTATTTTGAAAAAAGTAAAATCACGAATAAAACTAGATTGATCTAAAGGAATCATATTTAATTAGGACTTACAATTAGGACTTACGCAGTGATACGAAAAATCAAGGGTTTGGGGGAGGGTGAAGGGGTATAGGGGTGTAGGTGTTCAAAACCCTTACACCCCTTACCCTCACACCCTTACACCCATTCTTAACAAATAACCTTTGTGCGTAAGTCCTGTTAATATAAGTAGCTAAACAAAATTAATTACATAGTTTTTACCAAATTCTCGGAGAA